>NZ_JBJLSJ010000019.1:0-99723 GCF_050871975.1 Kineococcus rugosus
CCCCCCCCCCCCCCCCCCCCCCCCGCGGCCCGGGCGGATCACCCCGCCCGGGCCGCGGCCGCCGACCTCAGACGAGCCCGTTGGCCGTCAGGAAGTCCTTCGCGACGGCGGCGACGTCCTTCTTGTCCACCTGGACCTGCGCGAGGTACTGGGTGAGGTTCTCGGTCGTGAGCTTGGCCGAGAACGCGTTGAGGGCGTCGGTGATGGTCTGGTCGTTCTTGGACGACCGGATGAGCGGCAGGACGTTCTGGGCCAGGAAGAGGTTCTCCGGGTCCTCCAGCACGACGAAGCCGTTCGTCGTGATCGCCGAGTCGGTGGTGAAGATGTTCGCGACCTGGATGGTGCCGTCCTTGAGCGCGCCGACGGTGAGCGGGCCACCGGGGTCCAGCGGCTTGAACTCCTTGAACTCCACGCCGTACAGCTCCTTGAGCCCGATGAGGCCCTGGTAGCGCTCCTGGAACTCCGGCCCGCCGCCGGCGACGAGGTCCTTCGCGACCGGCGCGAGGTCGGCGATGGAGGTCAGGCGGTACTGGGTGGCGGTGGCCTCGGTGACCGACAGGGAGTCCTTGTCCTCGGCCGGGGACTGCTCGAGCACCTCGGTGCCCTCGGGCAGGACGCCCTGGAGCGCCTCGAGCACCTGCTCGGGGGTGGAGACGCCCTCGGGCGCACCGCCTTCGGACAGCGCCGCGAGCAGCGCACCGTTGTACTCGGGGATGAGGTCGATCGAGCCGTCGTCGAGGGCCTTGAGGTACAGCTCCCGCGCGCCGATGTTCGGCTTGCGCTGCACCTCGACGCCCTTGGCCTCCAGCGTCTGGGCGTACATCTCCATGAGCAGTTCGCTCTCGGGGAAGTTCGCCGAGCCGATGATGACGGCGGAGGTGGCGGTGGAGTCCCCGGACCCGGTGTCGCCGGCGGCCAGCGGGTCGTCGCCGCCACCGCACGCGGCGAGCCCCGCTGTGAGGGAGCCCACCAGGGCCAGGCCGAGCAGGTTCCTGCGGTTCATGACGTGCCTTTCGACGTTCCTGCGCTGACGAGTTCCTGTTCCGGTCTCGCCCCGGACTCTCCCACGGATCGCCGGGCCCGTGCGCGGCCCAGGCCCCGGCCGGTGAGGCCCGGGGAGACGGCGTAGCGCTGGACCAGGCCGAGCAGCAGGTCCAGGGCGACGGCCAGGACGGCGACCACGACGGCCCCGGCGACCATGCGGCCGTAGTCGTTCAGGGCCAGGCCGTCGACGAGCAGGCGACCCAGGCCGGACAGCCCGACGTAGGCGGCGACCGTGGCGGTCGCGACGACCTGGAGCACGGCGGCGCGGATCCCGCCGAACACCACCGGCAGGGCGATGGGCAGCTCGACCCGGAACAGCACCTGCGCCGGGCTCATCCCCATCCCCCGGGCCGCGTCGACGGCGTTCGGGTCGACCGCGCGGACCCCGGCGTAGGTGGAGGTGAGGATCGGTGGGATCACGAGGACGACGAGGGCGATGAGCACGGGGCGGAAACCCAGTCCCAGGAGGACGACGAGCAGGCTCAGCAGCCCCAGCGTGGGCAGCGAGCGCCCGGCGTTCCCGGCGTTGATGGCCAGGAACGACCCCTTGCCGGTGTGCCCGATGAGCAGCCCGACCGGGAAGGCGATGAGGAAACCCACGAGCACCGAGATCGCGGTGTACCCCAGGTGCGACAGCAGCAGGTGCGGGATGGTCCCCGGGCTCGACCAGGCCCAGTTCGCCCCGTCGAGCAGGTACGGCGCGTCGTCCACGTCAGGCTCCCTTCACGGCGCGGGTCCAGGGCGTCACGGCCCGCTGGAACCCGACGATGAGCAGGTCCGCGACGGCGGCCAGCAGGATCGACAGGACGATGCCGACGATGATGGGGGCGGTGTAGTCGAGCTGGAAACCCCGGGTGAACAGGGCACCCAGACCGCCGACGCCGAGCAGGGCACCCACGCTGACCAGGGAGATGTTGGACACGGCCGCGACCCGGACCCCGGCCAGGACGACCGGCGCGGCGAGCGGCAGTTCCACCTCCAGCAACCGCCGGGTCCTCTTGTAGCCCATGGCGGTGGCGGCCTCGGTGAGCGCGGGGTCCACCGAGCGCAGGCCGTCGGCGACGGTGCGGGCCATGAGCGCCACGGTGTACAGCGCGAGCGCGACCACGATGTTCACCGGCGACAGGATCTTCGTGCCCAGGACGTACGGGAGGGCGACGAACACGGCCAGCGACGGGATCGAGTAGATGAGCCCGGAGACGTTGAGCAGGGGGTGGTACAGCCACCCGAAACGCACCCCGAGGTACCCGATCGGCAGCGCGACGAGCACCCCGATCAGCAGCGGCAGCACGGCGAGGACGACGTGCTGGCCGAGCGCGTCGAGGATGGTGGCGGAGTTGTTCCGCGCGTACTCCAGCACCTGGTTCACCGACGGCGCTCCAGCAGGTCGACGACGTCGCGGTGGTGCACGGTGCCGACGGGGTTCCCGTCGCCGTCGACCTTGACGGCCGTGCCGGACGGGGAGGTGAGGGTGAGGTCGACGACGGTGCGCAGGGAGTCCCCGGCGCGGAAGACGCCGTCGGGGCCGGGAGCCGGGGTGGTGCCGTCGAGGGGGCGGACCGGCAGGTCGTCGGCGCTGAGGAAGCTGAGCCCGCGGTAGCCGCGGTCGCGGCCGACGAACCCGCGGACGAAGTCGTCGGCGGGTTTCGTCAGCAGTTCCTCGGGGGTGCCGACCTGGGCGAGGTGCCCGCCGGCGCGGAAGACGGCGATGCGGTCGCCGAGGACGACGGCCTCGTCGATGTCGTGGGTGACGATGGCGATGGTCTTGCCCAGCTCGGCCTGCAGGCGCAGGAACTCCTGCTGCAGCTGGCCGCGGACGACGGGGTCGACGGCGCTGAAGGGCTCGTCCATGAGCAGGACGGGCGGGTCGGCGGCCAGGGCGCGGGCCACGCCGACGCGCTGCTGCTGGCCGCCGGACAGCTGCGCGGGGTACCGGTCGGCGAAGGCGGCGGGCAGCCCGACGCGCTCGAGGAGCTCCAGGGCGCGGGTGCGCTCGCGGCCGCGGCCGACGAGGCGGGGCACGGTGAGCACGTTGTCGACGACGGTCTTGTGCGGGAACAGCCCGGCGTGCTGGATGACGTAGCCGATGCCGCGGCGCAGGCGGGCGGGGTCCTGGGTGCGGACGTCGCGGCCGTCGACGGTGACGGTGCCGCCGGTGGGTTCGACCATCCGGTTGATCATGCGCAGGGAGGTCGTCTTGCCGCAGCCGGAGGGTCCGACGAACACGGTGGTCCGGCCCGTCGGGAGCTCCAGGTGGAGGTCGTCGACCGCGACCGTCCCGTCGGGGAACTGCTTGCGGACGGCCTCGAAGGTGATCACTGCGGCGGCTCCCGGGTTGGGCCTGTGGGCGGGTACATGCTGAGCACAGGCCGGGGGGCGGTCAACGGGGCGCGGTCGGCCGTCATCCGATCGTGACCTCACCCCTCCGGACCCGGCGGCGGTCGTGTGGGAGGTCAAGTGGAGCACCAGCAGGTCCGGGCCGCGACCCGGGGGGTCGCCGTCGACGGCCGGGCGCTGTCCCCGGCGGACCTGGACGACGTGGCGCACGGCCGCGCCCGGCCGGTGGTGGACGAGGCGGTGCTGGCCTCCCTCGACGCGGTGCACGCGGCGATGGAGGCGGCCCGCGCCGCGGGCGCGGTGTACGGCGCGACGACCGGGGTGGGGGCGAACAAGGACGTCGGGATCACCGAGGAGCAGGGCGAGCACCCCCGCGCGCACGGGTTGCGGCTGCTGCGCTCGCACGCGGCGTCGCTGGGGCCGGTGGAGGACGGGCCGACGACGCGGGCCGCGCTGGTGGTGCGGCTGAACCAGCTGCTGGCGGGGGCGCACGCGGGGCTGGGGGCCGGGATCAGCCCGCCGGTGGTGGGGGCGCTGGCGGAGGCGGTGCGGTCGGGGGCGCTGCCGACGCTGCACCGCTTCGGGGGGATCGGGACGTCGGACCTGGCGCCGCTGGCGGAGCTGGGCCTGACGCTGGTCGGGGAACGCCCGTGGCGCACCGGGGCGGTGCAGCCGGTGCCGCTGGGGCCGGCGGACGCGCTGCCGCTGATCTCCTCGCACGCGCTGACGCTGGCGACGGCGTCGCTGGCGCTGGTCCGGGTGCGCCAGCTGCTGCTGGCCGGGCTGGGGGTCTCGGCGCTGTCGTTCCTGGCGCTGCGCGGCAACGCGCAGGCGTGGGCGCCGCGGGTGCACGCGGCGCGCCCGCACCCGCGCCAGCCGCAGGTGGCGGCGGCGCTGTCGGCGCTGGTCGCCGGCGGCCCGCCGCCGGCGCGGCTGCAGGACCCGTTCGCGCTGCGGACCGTCCCGCAGGTGCTGGCCCCGGCGTTCGCGGCGGCCGACGCCCTGGACGGGGTGCTGACGCTGGAGGCCTCCTCGCCGGGCGAGAACCCCCTGGTGGGCGCCGACGGGGTGTTCCACCACGGGCAGTTCCACGCCGCCTCGCTCGCGACAGCGCTGGACACGTTGCGCGCCACCGCGTTCGGCGTGCTGACGTTGTCGGCGGCGCGGCTGGCGCTGCTGCTGCGGCCCGAGCACACGGGGTTGCGCGCGTTCCTGGCCGCGGGCCCCCGGGGCAGCTCGGGGCTGATGATCGGCGAGTACGTCGTGCAGGACGTCCTGGCGGAGCTGCGGCCGGGGACGGCGCCGATGACGGCGGGGACGGTGTCGATCTCGCTGGGGCTGGAGGAGCACGCCAGCTTCGCGACGCAGGGGGCGCGGGCGCTGCGTCACACGGCGGAGCTGGCCCCGCTGGTGCTGGCGGTGGAGGCCCTGGCGGCGGTGCGGGCGCTGCGGGCGGCGCCGGACCGGCTGACCCCGGGGGCGGCGGCGCTGTTCGCGGTGTTCGACGAGGTGCTGGACCGGGACGCGCGGGACGCCCCGATCGGGCCGGACGTGCAGCGGGTGGTGGAACGGGTGCCGGAGCTGGCGCTGCTGCTGCGCCTGGACGGCTGAGCGCACCGCCCCCGCGGGGCCTACCCGTCCAGCGGCCGCAGCTCGTCGGCGTAGCTGACCGACAGCCGCCGCATCACCCCCGACGGGCTGATGGAGTACTGCCCCATCCGCCACAGCGGCGGGGAGTAGGCGTGGATCGAGACGGACCCGTCGACGGCGCCGCTCATGCGGTGGATGTGGTCGGGGCCGAAGGCGAAGGACCGCCCGGCCCCGACGGTGCGGACGACGGGCTCGCCGCCCATGCGCGGGGTGGCCTCGGTGACGGCCCCGCGGGTGACGGCGACGGCGCCGGCGGAGGTGTCGTGGTCGTGCCAGCCGGTGTCGTCGACGGTGTTCCAGCACAGCAGCCACACGTCGAGGTCGCCGTCGCGGTGCAGGCTCGCGAAGTGCCGCCCGCCGGTGTCGTGCCGGACCAGGTGCTCCCACGCCCCGGGGTGGCGGGCGGCCTCGTCGACCCAGTCCTTCAGCTCGCGGGGGGTCAGGGTGCGCCCGGGGGCCTCGGGCAGCCCGGGGGTCTGCGGTGCGATCGTCACGGTCGGCTCCCTTCCAGGAGGTGGGTGGGGTTGGCGACGGTCAGGGCGTGGGCGAAGGCGGCCCCGAACCCGGGCAGGCCGGTGGCCTCGAACGCCTCGGCGTAGGGGCGGTCGGTGCCCAGGACGAGCGGGTCGACGCCGACGACGCGGACGACGGCGTCGATCGCGCGGGGGCCGTAGGAGCTCGTCTCGTAGTGGACGCCGGGGTCGAGGCGGCCGAGCGCGCCGCCGCGGGCGGCGAGCCGCTCGTGGTGCAGGGGGGCCAGGCCGGCCAGGGCGACGAAGGCGGTCCGCAGCCGGGGGTGGTTGGCGCGCCCGGCGACGTGCCAGGCCAGCCAGGCGGCGTGCAGCTGCTGGACGTAGGGCACGAGCGCGGGCCACCAGGCCGGGACGTCGTGACCGGCGCCGGCGGGGCCGGGGTGGACCAGGACGGGCCGGCCGGCGCGCTCGCACTCGGCCAGCAGGGGGCCCAGGCGCTCGACGGCGCGCGGGTCGGCCAGCGCGGTGGCCGGCAGCTGCAGCCCGACGACCTCCTCGCGCCGGAGGGTCCCGCCCAGCGCCACCGGGTCGGGGTCGGTGACCCCGGCGGCGGCCCACACGCCGAACGGGGCGCCCAGGCGCGCGGCGCCGTCGTGCCAGGCCTCGAGCAGGGGTTCGGCGTCCTCACCGGGCAGGTGCTCCAGGCCCAGCGGGGACGACAGCGAGACCAGGGCGCGGGCGGTGCCGTCGGCGCGCTCGCGGGCGCGGCGGGCCTCGACGTCGTGGGCGGCGGGGTCGATGGCGCACGGGGGCTCGCCGGGCAGGTGCAGGGTCCAGCCGCGCAGGTGCGGGGGGTCGCGGCGGGCGCGCAGGGCGTCGAGGAGCTCGGCGGGCCACAGGTGCTGGTGGCAGTCGGTCCGCACGGGGTCCTCCTCTCGTGAAGCGCTTCACCACCGAGTGAAGCGCTTCACAGCGGTCGCCGTCAAACCGGGGCGCGCCACGCGCGGGCTACTGTGCAACCGTGCCGAGGGACACCCGCCGGACGCTGCAGGACGTGGCCGACGCCGCCGGCCTGTCGCTGGCCGCCACCTCCTACGCCCTGCGCGGCACCCGCGGCTCAGCCGCCACCATCGAGCGCGTCCAGGCCCTCGCCGACCAGCTCGGCTACCGCGTCGACCCCATCGCCCGGGCCCTGGCCAGCGGCCGCACCGGCACCGTCGGCATCAGCGGCTCGCTGCGCGACCTGTGGCAGCAGGACCTGTCCGTGCAGCTCA
The DNA here is from genome assembly GCF_050871975.1 of Kineococcus rugosus. Taxonomy (NCBI): domain Bacteria; kingdom Bacillati; phylum Actinomycetota; class Actinomycetes; order Kineosporiales; family Kineosporiaceae; genus Kineococcus; species Kineococcus rugosus. The sequence continues at coordinate 6,779 of NZ_JBJLSJ010000019.1, forward strand.
CCCGCGCGCTGCGCACCCTCGACAAGGACGCGACCATCGCCGACGCCGACGCCGACCCGCGCGCCGAACGGCGCGTCGTGGAACGCTTCGCCGCCCAGCGCGTCGACGGCGCCCTGGTCTCCCCCGTCGACCCCTCGGCCGACTACTGGCGGCTGCTGGCCCCCTCCACCGCCGTCGTCTCCCTCGGCGACGCCCTCACCGGCCGGCCCGGCAGCGGCGCCGTCCTCTTCGACAACCGCTTCGGCATCGCCTCCGTGCTGGACCACCTGTACGGGCTGGGCCACCGCCGCGTCGCCCTGCTCACCCCCTCGCTGCCCACCACCCCCGGCCGCCCCTCCGAGCTGCTGGCCGTGGAGCTGGCCGCCCCCCTGGGCGTCGACCTGCTCGTCGTCCCGACCCCGGCCTCCCCCGCCGGGGCGGCCGAGGCGGCGGCCGGGCTGCTGTCCGGCGCCGACCGGCCCACCGCGGTCTTCTGCCTGTCCGACTCCCTGGCCTTCGGCGTCTACCGCGCCGCCGCCGACCTCGGCCTGCGCATCCCCGGCGACGTCTCCGTCGTCGGGTTCGACGACCACCAGCTCGCGGCCCTCGTGGCCCCCGCCCTGACGACCGTCTCCTGGGACGAGGACGCCATCGTCGCCGCCGCCGTCCGGCAGCTGCTCGCCCTCGAGGGCCGCGGCGAGGACGGCCCGGCCCCCGAACCGGTCGTGTTCCGCCCGCACCTCGTCGTGCGCCGCTCCACCGCCGCCCCTCAGCCGGGGACCGACCACCCCGCGCGCAGCAGGTCCACCACGGCCTCCACATCGCGGCCGTAGGGGCGGTCGAGCACGTCCTCGCCCAGCACCCCGGCCACCTCCCCCAGCGCGGCGGCCAGCTGCGGGGCCAGGCCCGTGAGCCCGCCGCGCAGCAGCCGCGCCCGGTGCACCGCCAGCAGCTCGACCGCCAGCACCTCCCGCAGCCCGGCGAGCACCTCGGCCAGCGACTCGGCCGACTCCAGCCCGAAGCTCTGCACGTCCTCCTGCCCCAGCGACGTCTCCACCGCCCCCACCGCGGCCGGGAGCGCGAACCGGCGCAACCGGTGCACCACCCCCACCGCGCGCTTGTGCACCGCGACCAGCCCCGCCTGGACGCCCGGCTCGGGCGACAGCTGCGGCGTCAGGCCGGTCAGGCGCGCGTCCAGCGCCCGGTGGGTGCGGGCCACGCAGGTGTCGGCCAGGTGCAGCAGCGCCGCCCCCAGGGCGTCGCCGTCGGCCGCCAGCTCGGTGCCCGCGAAACCCGCCGTCCCGACGAACCGCCCGTCCCAGAACGCCGGGGAGTCCGTGACCCCCTCCAGGGCGCGGTCGGCGGCCGCGGCCAGCTCCCGCACCCGGCGCCGGGCCAGGGCCAGCGCGGCGGGCGCCACCCGCACCGACACCGGCGCCTGCAACCCCGTCACCCCCGGGGCCGGGCGCAGCGCCCGCACCCGCGCGTGCACCGCGGTCAGGGACCCGTCGGCCCGGCCCAGGCCCTCGCGCACCGGGTCCGGGCTGGCCCGCAGCACCTCCGACGTCGCCGCCAGCACCGCCTCCGCCTGGTCCAGCAGGAGGTCGGCCTCGGCCACCTGCAGGGTGGCCAGCGCCGTCGCGACCGGCACCCCCTCCAGGACGGCGACCCCCTCCTTGGCCCCGAACCCCGCCGGTCCGGCCGAACGCCCGTCCAGGGTGTCCGCCCCGCCCAGCAGCACCGCCCCCACGTGCGCCAGCGGGACGATCTCCCCGGCCGAGCCGCCGCCGCGCCACGGGACCCGCGGGTGGACGCGCCGGTTCAGCAGGTCCGCCAGCCGCTCGCACAACGCCGGGGAGACCCCCGCCTCGGGGTGCAGGAACGTGCGCAACCGGACGGCGAGCACCGCGCGGGACTGCTCCACCGACAGCCACGGCGCCGACCCCACGGCCCGGCCCACCACGAGGTTCTCCTGGTGCGCGGCCCGGGCCCGGGCGTCCAGGGCGACCCCGGCCATCGCCCCCATCCCCGTCGTCACCCCGTACACCGGACCCGCGCCGCCCAGCGCCGCCAGCAGCGCGGCCCGCGACGCCTCGACCTCCGCCAGCAGCCCGGGGGCCAGCTCCACCGGGGCCCCGGCCGCGATCCGCGCGACGGCGGCCCGGTCCAGGTCGGCGCCCCGGTGGACGATCACCGGGCGCTCACTCGGGCCGGCGCAGGGTCGCCAGCGCCGGCGCGTGCAGCGGCTCGGTCTCCCACCGGCCGGTGAACCGCCCGTCCGCCAGGTCCAGGTGCAGCAGGTGCGGGGTCTCGGCGAACCGGACGTCGACCCGCGTCCCGGCCCCGCTGACCGCGAGCGGGCCGGAGTCGGCCCACGCACCGTGCCCGATCGCGGCGCGCAGCTCCTGCCCGGAGTCGTGCAGGACCAGTTCGCCCCCGGCGACGCGGACCGCGGTGAGCGAGGCGGGCCGGCTGCCGGTCGCGGGCGTGAACTCCCCGTCGGCGACCGGCGGGCCCTCCAGCGGCGCCAGGGCCAGCGACCCCAGCCGCGCCGCGAGCGCCGCGTCGTGCTCGGCGGCGTCGGCGGGCAGGTCACCGGACAGCGCCGGCAGCAGGTGCTCCCAGGCCGCGTCGAGGACGGCCTGCATGTCCGGGCTCTGGGAGGTGATCGCCACGACGGCGTCCTGCTCGGGCAGCACCACGCAGAACTGCCCGTAGGCGCCGTCGCCGCGGTAGCCGTGCCGGGCGATCCAGAACTGGAAACCGTAGCCCTGCTGCCAGTCGGGGTTGTCGTTGAAGCTCGCGTTGTCGATGTGCGACCGCGTGGCCTCCGCGACCCACCCGGCCGGCAGGACCTGCCGGCCGTCCCAGGAACCGTTCTGCAGGTACAGCTTCCCGAGCTTGGCGACGAGTTCGGTCGGGGCGTGGAAACCGGAGAAACCGATCTCGCGGTGCTGCCCGTCGCGCAGCCAGCCCAGGTTCGCGGGGTCGACCCCGAGGGGCTCGAAGAGCCTGGGGCGCAGGAACTCCAGGAGCCCCTGGCCGGCGGCGCGCTGCACGACCGCCGCGACGGAGAACGTGCAGGGCTGGTTGTAGCAGAACAGGGTCCCCGGTTCGGCGTCCGGCCGGATCCTCAGGAAACCCTTGACGACGTCCCCGCTGGGATCGGCCACCGCGCGGTCGAGGGTCTCCTCGCGGTGGCCGCTGGCCATGGCCGCGACGTGCCGGACGAGGACGCGGCGGGACCGGTCGTCGGTGATCTCGGCGTCGAACTCGGGGAAGTACGACAGCACGGTCGCGTCGAGGTCGACCAGGCCCTCGGCCACCGCGAAACCCAGGGCCGTGGCCGTGAAGCTCTTCGACAGCGAGTACAGCAGGTGCGGGCGGTCGGGGCGGAACGGCGCCCACCAGCCCTCGGCGACGACGTCGCCGTGGCGCAGGACCAGCAGGCTGTGCGGTTCGACCCCGGGGGTGTTCTCCAGGGCGTCCACGAAGGCGGCGACGCCGCGGGCGTCGACGCCCCGGGACGACGGCGCGCTGCGGGGCAGGGGGACTTCTCGGACGGTGGTGGCCTCGGTGCTCACGGGGCCGACTCTAGGACTCGGTGCGGCGGAAAGGGGTTGCGGGGGCGCGAGCGGCGGGCGCACGATCGTGGGGTCCCGTCCCCGACCGAGGAGCCGCTGCGGTGCTCATCTGACGTGCCCGATCCCCCGGACCCCCGCTCCGCGCGAGCGCGGGTCCACTCGGCGTACGTCACGTGAGGAACCCGCATGCCCGTCCAGACCACCACCCGGACCACCACCTCCCTCGCCCTGCGCGGCGTCTCCCGGGGCTACGACCACGTGCCGGTCCTGACCGGCATCACCGTCGCCTTCACCCCCGGCGCCGTCACCGGGGTCATCGGCGAGAACGGCTGCGGCAAGTCGACGCTGCTGCGCGTCCTGGCCGGGGCCGAACCCGTCGAGAGCGGGCGCGTCGTCGCCGTCGCGGCCGGCGGCGTCGGCTACCTGCCGCAGGACGCCGGCGCCCCCTCGCGCACCACCGTCGGCGCCGTCCTGGACGCCGCCGCCGCCGACCTGCGGGCCCTGGAACGGCGCCTGCGCGAGCTCGAGGACCGGATGCGGGGGCCGGCCCCCGAGGCCGCCCTCGCCGAGTACGGCGACGTGCAGACCGCCTACGAGCTGCGCGGCGGGTACGACGCCGACGCCCGGCTCGAGCAGTCCCTCGCCGGGCTGGGGCTGCCGTCGCTGCGACGCGACCGCGAGCTGGGCACGCTGTCCGGCGGTCAGCGCTCCCGGCTGCACCTGGCCGCGCTGCTGGCCGCCGCCCCGGAGGTGCTGCTGCTCGACGAGCCGACCAACCACCTCGACGACGACGCGGCGCGGTGGCTGCAGACGCACCTGCGCTCGCGTCCGGGCACCACCGTCGTCGTCTCCCACGACCGCGACTTCCTCGACGCCGTGGCCCGCGAGCTCGTCGAGGTCGACCCGCACCACGAGCACGGGGTGGCCCGCTACCCCGGCCCCTACGGCGAGTACCTGCTCGCCAAGGCCGCCGAGCGCCGCCGCTGGGAGCAGGCCCGCGCGCAGTGGGAGGACGAGGTCGAGCGCCTCGACACCACCGGCGACCAGCGGGCCCGCGCCGTCAACCACGCGCGGCCCCGCCGGGACAACGACAAGATGCAGCACGACTACAAGGGCGAACGGGTCCAGGAGTCGCTGGCCTCCCGGGTGCGCGCCAACGCCGAGAAGCTGCGCCGGCTGCGGGAGGCGGAGGTGCCGCGGCCGCCGGACCCGCTGCGCTTCACCGCACCCGCGGGCGCCTCCGGGCGGCGGGGGTCCCTGCACGCCGAGGGGATCTCGGTGGCCGGCCGGCTCGCGCCGCTGGACCTGCACCTCGGCCCCACCGGCCGCCTGCTGGTGGTCGGTCCGAACGGGGCCGGCAAGTCCACGCTGCTGGAGGTGCTGGCCGGGACCCTGCGCCCGGACACCGGCACCGTGCGGCGCCGCGGGCGGACCGGGCTGCTGCGGCAGGACCCGGCCACCGACCACCTCGACCGCACCGTCCTGGCGGCCTTCGCCGCCGGCCGGCCCGGCAGCGCCGACGACCACGCCCGGGCGCTGCTGCGCACGGGCCTGTTCGACCCCGAGCGCCTCGGCGTCGCCGTCGGCAAGCTGTCCACGGGGGGACGGCGCCGGCTCGACCTCGCCCGCCTGCTCACCGCCCGGCACGACGTCCTGCTGCTGGACGAGCCGACCAACCACCTCGCCCCGCAGCTCGTCGAGGAGCTGGAGGAGGCCGTCGACGGCTTCGGCGGCGCGGTCGTCGTCGTCAGCCACGACCGCCGGTTCCGCCGCACGTTCCGCGGGGACGTGCTCGACCTGGGCGGCGCGGCGTGAGGCTGCGGGAGCTGCTGCCGCTGCCCGGCGGGCCGTACGCGCTGGCGGCCACCGCCGACGGGACGGTCTGGACGACCCCCACCGCCGCCGGGGCGACGGCACCCTGAGCTCCGTCGCGCCCGACGGCACGGTGCGCGACGTCGCGCGCCCGGCCGGGACCAGCCCCTACGGCCTGGCGGTCACCCCCGGCGGGCTGCGCTCCAGCGGGCTCGGCGACGTCGTGGGCGTCGTGGACGCCACCGGCGCGCACCTGACGGCGCTGCCGCCGGGGGCGGGCCCCGAGCTGGTCCCCCCGTCCCCGCGACCGCACGCCGTGCTCCCCGACGGTGCGGGCGGCACGTTCGTCACCTGCTGGGGACGCGACAGCCTCGTGCACGTCGACCCCGACGGCGCCTGCGAGGAGCTCGCGTTCCCGCCGGGGTCCGAACCGCACGGGCTGTGCCACGACGGGGACGGCCTCGTCCGCGTCGCGCCGGAAGCCGGCCGGGTCGCCGTGGTGGACCCGGACGGGGGCCTCAGAACAGGGCGCGGGTGAGGGCCTGGCGGGCCTTGACGGTGCGCGGGTCGCTCGCGCCCACGACGGCGAACAGGTCGACGAGGTGGGTGCGGGCGGCGTCGCGGTCGTCCCCGGCCGTGCGCTGGACGAGGCCGAGCAGCCGGCTGAACGCGTCCTCGACGTGACCGCCGACGAGGTCGAGGTCGGCGACGACGATCTGGGCGGCCACGTCGTCCGGGGCGGCGGCGGCCGCGGCGCGGGCCTGCGCCGGGTCGACCCCGGCGACGCGGCGCAGCACGCCGACGCGGGCCAGGCCCTCGGTGGCGGCGGCGTCGCGCGGGTCCTGCGCCAGCGCCCGGGTCCAGGCCGCGGCGGCGGCGTCGAAGTCGCCGGCGTCCACGGCGGCCAGCGCCTCGGCGTGCAGCGGCGGCACCGGCGGCTCGGCCGGCTCGGCGGTCTCGACGGCGCCCTCGACGCGGCCGGTCACCCCGTTGGCCTCGGCGACCCGCAGGACCTCCTCCAGGACCGGCCGGATCTCCTCGGCCGAGGGGTAGGAGCCGGTGAACAGCGGGATCGGCTGCCCCTTGACGATGGCCGCGACCAGCGGGATCGCCCGGGCCTGCAGCGACTGCACGAGCGACTGCGCGAGCTGCGGCTCGGCCTGGGCGTCGATGCGCCCGAGCAGGAACGCCCCGGCGTACTCGTCGGCGAGGGCCTGCAGGGCCTCGGCCCCGGTGTCGTACCCCTCGGCCCACAGGTCCAGGACGAGCGGGACCTGGACCGACCCCTGGACGAGCTCGGCGAACGTCTCCTCGGTCACGTCGACCACGAACGGGGACCGCGCCCCGGTGGCGTCGGGGTCGGTCGCCGCGCGCCGGGCGACCTCCTCACGACGGGTGTTGCGGGCCGCGAGGGCACCGAGATCCACGGCTCCACGCAGGTTCAGCGGGGAGCTCGGAGGCGTCGGCTGGGGAGTCATGCCGGTCACCTTCTCACGAGGCGCCCACGGCCCCCTCAGTCGACCGCGACCGAGACCGGGCCGCTCTGGGCGGCCACCGCGGCGACCTGCCCGGACCCGGGCGGGACGGCGAAGACGACGACCTCCTCGCGCGTGACGGTGGCGCTCAGCGCGTCGGTCGTGCCCGCCAGCGCGGCCAGCGCGGGGTCCAGCCGGCCCGCCAGGCCGCCGGTGGGACCGGCCACCGTGGCCGACCAGGAGTAGGCGGCCACGACGAGGGCCCCGCCGTCGCGGGTGCGCACGGCCAGGACCCCGTCGGGCAGCAGCGAGCGCTCCTGGGCGTAGGTGCCGCCCGCCGCGGCCAGCGCGGCCCGCTCGGCGGCCGTGGCCGACTCCACCCCGCTGCGGTAGGCGTCGGCGGTGAACTCGGCGGCGTGCTCGCTGGCGGTGCCCTCCGTCAGGACGTCGGCGTAGTGCTCGGCGAGCACCTGCGGCGCCAGCGGCAGGTTGGTGTCCTCGTCGGCGGCGACGACGGCGACCCCGTCGGCGGGGGCGGCCAGCGTCGGCAGGGAGGCGCCGGGCAGCAGCGTCGGGGTGGCCCAGACCGCGTAGGGCTCGCGCGCCGAGGCCGTGCGCAGCACGACGAGCGAGGGGGCCTGGTCGGGCCCGGGCGCGGTGACGGTGGCGAACCAGCGGGGGAACCCGCTCTGGCGGGGCAGGACGGAGGCGATCGCCTCCAGCTCGTCCGCGCCCCCCGTGGGCGGCGGGGTGGCCCCGGCGGCGGCGATGGTGTGGGCGGCGGTGCGCAGCCGCAGCTCCGGGCCGCCGACCCGCGCGGCCAGGGCGGCGGGGTCGGCGGTGGCGGGGTCGGCGCCGGCGCGCAGGACGGCGTTGGCGGCCTCGACGACGCGGCCGGCCTGCACGGGCTGGACGGCCAGGGGCTCGCGCCCGGTCGCCGCGGGGGCGGTGGCGGTGGGCAGCTGCGCGCAGCCGGCCAGCAGCAGCGCGGCCCCGACGCCGGCGGCGGCCGGGGCGAGGAGCCGGGGACGGCGGTTCACGCGCGCCTCCGGGGGGTGCGGCGGGGGGTCAGCACGAGCCCGAGGGCGCCCAGGAGCGCGAGGACGCCGCCGGCGACGACGAGCGGGAGCCCGGCCGGGTGGGTCGCGGACCGGCCCTGCGCGGCCCAGCCCAACCGCACCGAGGCCGGGGCGTCGGCGACCCCGTCGGTGGCCACCAGGGCGACGACCCCGCCGGCGTCGCGGTAGTCGTCGTCGGAGGCGGTGGGCCAGGTCAGGGCGGCGGTCCCCTCCCCCGTGGCGGTGGCCAGCCACAGGTCGGCGGCGCGGGGGTCGGCGGCGGTGCCCGTCCCGGTGGTGCGGGTCCCGGCCGCGGGGTCGGACAGGCTGCCGGTGACGGCCGTGACGGTGGTGCGGCGGGCGTCGCCGAGCCAGGCGGTGACGTCCTGCGCGCGGCCGACGGCGACGAAGACGTCCCCGCCGTCCCCGGCGGTGGCGCTGACGGTGGCGTCCGGGCCGGACAGGCCGAGCAGGCCGGGGGCGGTGACGACGGCGACGCCGGGGTCCGGCACGGCGGTGGTGACCTCGATGCGGTCCGGCGGCGCCAGGACGGTGAGCAGGGCGACGCCGGCCAGGCCGGCCAGCAGCCCGCCGACCAGCAGGGACCAGGCGACCAGGCGTCTCAACGTCTCGGTCCTTCCGTCGGGGCCGGGTTCGGGGTCGGGTTCGGGGTCGGGGACGGGTCGGGGGCGCGGGGACAGGGGCGGGGCGACGGCCACCCTAGGGCGTGCGCCGCCCGCACCGGCCCCCTCGTGACGCTGCGCACCCGGCGGCCACCCCCGGGTCACCGGTGTGGCGCAGGACACGCCGGACGGGTGAACCGGGCGCCGCGCGGCGTCGTGGAGCGGGTGCGGGCGAGCCCCGCTCGCCCGCCGTCCCCGCCAGAAGAGCCGCCGCACCGGCGGTTCCCTCCCGACGCAGAGGACCGAACCCATGAGCGACCTGCCCGGCGCGACCAGCGCCCCCACCCGCACCGCCGACGACCGGCCCCGGGTGACGACCCGCACCACCCCGGCCACCTCGCTCGGCCTGCTGGCCCTGCGCCTGGCCACCGGTGTGCTGCTGCTGGTGCACGGCGTCCCCAAGCTGTCGAACCCCGCCGGGGCCACCGGCATGGCCGCCTCCCTCGGCGTGCCCGCCCCCGACCTCGCCGGCTGGCTGGTGATCCTCGGCGAGGTCGGCCTCGGGACGCTGCTGATCGCCGGGCTGGCCACCCGCCTCGCCGGCGCCCTGCTGCTCGTGCAGATGGCCGGCGTGTGGCTGCTGGCCCACGCCCCGGACGGCTTCCTCGTCGAGGGTCAGGTCAACGGCGAGAACGCGCTGCTGTTCGCCGCCGTCGGGCTGACGCTCTGCCTGGTGGGCGCCGGCGGCCTCAGCGTGGACGCGGTGCTCGCGCGGCGCCGCCGCTGAGCCGCGCCGGCCGGGGTCACTGACCCCGGCCGGCCTCCCCCTGCGCCCGCTCCACGGCCGCCTCGAGCCGCTCGAGCTTGCCGTCCATCTCCCCCGTGCGGCCCGGGCGGATGTCCGCCTTGAGCACCAGGGAGACCCGCGAGCCGTGCCGGCCGACGGCCTCGGTGGCGCGGCGCACGACGTCCATGCACTCGTCCCAGCTGCCCTCGATGGTGGTGAACATCGAGTCGGTGCGGTGCGGCAGCCCGCTGGAGCGCACGACGAGCACCGCGTCGGCGACGGCCGCGCTGACCGAGTCGGGTTCACCCCCCGCGGGGGCCGGACCACCGGAAGGGGCGACGGAGAAGGCGACGATCACGCACCGAAGCTACTCCGTCACCGTGTCCGGCCGGACCGGCGGGGGCCGCGCGGTTACGCTGCGGTCAGTCCGTACCCGCCATCCCGCTCTCACCGGAGGTCAGCCGGTGTCCACCGACTCCCACGACGCCTTCAGCATCGTCGTCCGCGGCTACGAACGCAGCCAGGTCGACGCGCGCCTGAAGCACCTCGACGACGCGCTGGCGGAGGCCCGCGCCCGGGTCGCGCAGCGCGACCACGAACTGCGCCAGGCCGAGGAGAAGCTCGCCGAGGCGCACAAGGAGCTGCGCGAGCACGAGAAACCCTCCTACGCGGGTCTCGGGGCGCGGATGGAGAAGCTGCTGCGCCTGGCCGAGGACCAGTCCTCGGAGATCCTGCGCTCGGCCCGCCGCGACGCCGACCGGCTGCGCGAGGAGGCCCGCGCCGAGGCCGCCGCCACCCGCGCGCAGGCCGACGAGGACGCCCGCCGGCGCACCGGGGAGGCCGGCCGCGACGCCGAGGAGATCGTCGCGCGCGCCAAGCACCAGGCCGACGGGATGGTCGACGCCGCCCAGCGCACCGCCGCCGAGCTCACCGCCGCGGCCCACCGCCAGGCCGAGCAGCTCACCGCGAGCGCGCAGCACGAGAGCGCCGAGGCGCTCGCGGCCACCGAGCGGCAGGTCGCGGCGCTGCGCAGCCAGGCCGAGCGCGAGGTCATCGAGCTGCGCTCGTCCACCGACGCCCGGGTCCGCGAGCAGGAGCTGGCGCTGGCCGCCGCTCGGGAGCAGGCCGCCGAGGAGGACCGGCAGCGCCTGGAGGTCGCCGCGGCCCGCACCGCGGCCCGCATCGCCGAGGCCGAGCAGCGCGCGGCCGAGGCCGAGGAACGCGCCCAGCAGGCCGTGGCGGCGGCCGAGGCCATCCGCGCCGACGCCATCGCGCAGGCCACGCTGCGCGCCGAGACGGCCCGCCGGGAGTCCGACGAGCTGCTCGCCGACGCCCGCGCCCGCGCGCAGGCCATGGTCGAGACGGCCCGCGAGCAGGCCGAGCGGTCCCGCGCGAGCGCGCAGAGCGAGGTCGACGAGCTGATGAACCAGCGCGACCAGATCACCGACCAGCTCGACGACCTGCGCGGGCTGCTCGGCCTGGCGCCGAAGCTGCCCGCCCGCCCGGCCGACCCGGAGGTCGACCTGCGGCAGGCCGAGGTCGTCGAGGCCGCTCAGTAGTCCGTCGGCAGGGGTGATCGCGCGGGGTTGACCCGCGCGACCACCTCGTCGAGGACCCGCCGGACGGAGTTCTCGCCCACCCACAGGTGCTTGGCGCCCGCGACGGGCACGACCTCGCACTGGGTCAGCGGGGCGAACCGCTCCACGGCCTCGGCCGGGCGCAGGAAGTCGTCGAGCTCGGGGACGAGGGCGGTGACGGGGCGGCCGAACTCCGCCCAGGCGCGCAGGTCGTCCTCGGTCGACCACCGCAGCGGCGGGGACAGCAGGATCACCCCCTCCACCGAGGGGTCCCGGCCGTGCACGAGGGCCAGGTCCGTCCCGAACGACCAGCCGAGCAGCCACACGTGCGGCAGGTCGCGGAACTCGGCGAACTCCAGCGCGGCCGCGACGTCGAAGCGCTCGGCGTCCCCGGCGTCGAAGCTGCCCCCGCTGGTCCCCCGCGGTGAGGTCGTCCCGCGGGTGTTGAACCGCAGCACCGCCAGGTCGGCCAGCGCCGGCAGCCGGTTGGCGGCCTTGCGCAGCACGTGGCTGTCCATGAACCCGCCGCTGGTGGGCAGCGGGTGCAGCGTCACCAGCGTCGCGACGGGGTCCTTCTCGGCCGGCAGCGCGAGCTCGCCGACGAGGGTCACGCCGTCGGCGGTGTGCAGCTCGACGTCCTCCCGGCGCGCGGGCAGGACCGTGTCGGAGCGGATCTCAGCCACGGGCCAGCTCCTCGCGCAGCACCGCGGCGAAGCCCTCGACGTCCTCGGCGGTCGTGTCGAAGCTCGCCACGAGCCGCACCTCGACGGTGGCCGGCGAGTACGCCGGGTCCCACACGTGGAAGGGGACGCGCGCCGCGGCGCGGGCGGCGACCTGCGGGGCCAGCTCGGCGAACACCGCGTTGGCCTGGACGGGCCGGGTCGTGCGGACCCCCGCGGCCCGCACCGCCGCGGCCAGGTCCGCCGCGGCCGCGTTCGCGGCCCCGGCCGTGCGGCGCCACAGGTCCGAGCCGAACAGCGCGAGCAGCTGCGCCGAGACGAACCGCGTCTTGGAGGACTGCTGCATCGAGGGCTTCACCAGCCGGTGCAGCGCCTCCGCGGTCCCCTCCTCGCGGACCACGACGACCTCGGCGATCCCGCCGCCGTTCTTCGTCCCGCCCAGGGACACCGCGTCCACGCCCAGCGCTGTCGTCAGGTCCCCGAGCCCGGCGCCGAGCGAGACGGCCGCGTTGGACAGCCGGGCGCCGTCGACGTGCACCCGGACGCCGAGCCGGTGGCTGACCCGGACGAGGTCGCGCAGCAGCTCCACGGGGTAGGTGGTGCCCAGCTCGCTGCTCTGGGTCAGGGTGAGCGCCCCCACGGGCGCGCGCATCGGGCTGTCCGCCGCCGCGACCGCCCGCTCGACGTCGGCGGGGTCGACGAGGCCGTCGACCGTGGGCAGGGCGATGACCTTCACCCCGCCGACGTGCTCGAGGCCGCCGGCCTCGTCGTGCAGCACGTGCGCCTGGTCCGAGGCCAGCACCGACTCCCAGCGCCGGGTCAGCGCCTGCAGGGCCACGACGTTCGCGCCGGTGCCGGTGAGGACGACGGCGCTGCGGGTCCCGGCCCCGAAGTGGTCGCGCAGCGCGGCGGTGAGGGCCGCGGTGTAGGGGTCGCCGCCGTAGCTGGCGACGTGGCCGCCGTTCGCGGCGACGAGGGCGTCGAGGACCTCGGGGTGCATGCCGGCGGCGTTGTCGCTGGCGAAACCCCGGGCACCCGGGTCGTGGAGGGGGCTGGCGCTCACCCCGGGCACGCTACCGGGGCCGCCCTCAGCGGCGGTGGGCGCGGGCCGCGAAGCAGGACCGGTGCCAGTGGCGCCGCTCGCTGGCCCCGTCGGCGGGCGCGAAGGTCCCCCGGGCCGGCCAGACGACCAGGTGCGCGGTACCCGGCGGGATGTCCTGCCAGCACCCGGGGCAGCGGTAGGTCTTGGTCGAGGTCGTGCCCCGCAGCTCGCGGACGACCCAGTCGCCGTCGGGGCCCGAGACGGTGCGGTCGACGCCGCGTCCCAGCGGTGCGCGCGGCGGCGGGTCCTGACGGCGGCGGTTGGCGCGAGGCACGCGCCCATGGTCGCAGGCCGGCGCGGCGGGCCGACCGGGCGCTGCCGCGGTGGTGTCCCCTCCACACCACCGTGGCCACGCTCGGTCCGCCCGGTAGTCGTCCCCGGGCCCGGATTCGTTACACCCCCGGCGCGTCCCGCCGGTGACGACCGGACCGCGCGGTCTCGTAAGCTCGCCCCTCGTGCGTCTCGTCATCGCCCGCTGCTCCGTCGACTACGCGGGGCGGCTCACCGCCCACCTGCCGCTGGCGACCCGGCTGCTCATCGCCAAGGCGGACGGCAGCGTCCTGGTGCACTCCGACGGCGGCTCGTACAAGCCGCTGAACTGGATGAGCCCGCCGGCGAGGCTGACCGTCGCCGTGCCCGACGAGGACGCCCGCGAGGCGGGGGTCGTGGAGACGTGGACCGTGCAGCACACCAAGACCGACGACCGGCTGATCGTCTCGATCCACGAGGTGCTGCACGAGTCCGAGCACGACCTGGGGGTGGACCCGGGGCTGGTCAAGGACGGGGTCGAGGCGCACCTGCAGAAGCTGCTGGCCGAGCACATCGCCACCCTGGGCGAGGGGTACACCCTGGTCCGCCGCGAGTACATGACGGCCATCGGCCCGGTCGACATCCTGGCCCGGGACGCCGGGGGCCGGGCCGTGGCGGTGGAGATCAAGCGCCGCGGTGAGATCGACGGCGTCGAGCAGTTGACCCGCTACCTGGAACTGCTCAACCGGGACCCGCTGCTCGCGCCGGTCGCGGGGGTCTTCGCCGCGCAGGAGATCAAGCCGCAGGCCCGCACCCTGGCCACCGACCGCGGCATCCGGTGCGTGACCCTGGACTACGACGCCTTGCGCGGCATCGACGACGTGGACTCGCGGCTGTTCTGAGCCCGGCCGCGGGCGGTGCGGCGCGCGTGCGGGCTCAGCAGGGCCTGGGCGCGGGCCAGCCGCACCGCGGTGCGGTCGGCGGCCTGCTCGTCCTCGACCCGCAGGACCCGGTGCAGCCGGGTGACCCGCAGCAGCCGCAGGGCGGGCAGCGGGACGCTGCGCAGGACCAGCCGGCGGCCGGTGCGCTGCGCGCGGCGGTGGGCGCCGACGAACACCCCCAGGCCCGTGGCGTCGGCCACGACGATGTCGGCGACGTGCACGACGAGGTCGCCGGTGCCGGCGTCGACGGCCGCGTGCAGCGCCTCGCGGACGGCGGGGACGGTGTGCACGTCGAGCCGGCCGCCGACGTGGACGACCTGCCCCTGCACCTCCTCGCCCACGTGGGCGTCGTGGCCGGGCGCCGAGCGGGCCGCCCGGCGGGCCGCGACGTCGTCGGCCGCGCTGGGCATCCGCCCACCGCCGGTGGCTGCGAGTGCGATCGCCATGTGATCCTCCCCCGAGGACGCCGGTCGTGATCGTGTGATCGTCACCGGTAGGACGCGGTGGACCCTCGATCGGTTGCACCCGGTCCCCGGGAGGTTCACGGCTCTCCACGGACTCCCGGGGCACCGCGACCGACGGTCACCCTTTGAGCACACTCTGCCAGCGAGGGGTACCGCCGTGGGGTGGTCCGCCGCCGCGTTGCCGAACGGTGACCTATCGGCCCGGGCGCCGCGGGAGGAGAATGGTGCGGTGGACTCGACCGACTGGGGCAGCTACTCGTACGCGTTCGGCCCGGTCATGGCCCTGCTGGCCGTCGGGGTCCTCGTCGTGCTGCTGCGCTGGACCTACGCCCGCGGCAAGTCCGTCGTCGAACGCCGCCCCGCGCAGGGGTCGAGCGACGACTACGGGCTGCTGGAGGTGGTGTCCGCTCCCCCGACGTTCGTGGAGGCCGAGGTCCAGCGACGGACCCTCGTGGACGCGGGCATCCGCGCCACCCTGGCCCCCACCACCGAGGGACCGCGCGTCATGGTGTTCCCCACCGAAGCCGGGCTGGCCCGGCAGATCCTCGACCAGCGGCGCTGAGGGCCGGCCGGTCAGGCCACGTTCACGCCCTGCCCCGGCGGGGCGGACTCCAGCCAGCTCGCGAACCCGGTGTAGGCGTCCTCGCCCATCGCCAGGTCGATGTCCTCACCGTCCAGGCGGCACTCCACGACCACGGCCCCCGGCTGCACCGCGCCCGTCTCGGTGCCCTCCGGCTCGCGGAAGGTGGTGACGGCCAGCGCCTGCCGGGCGAAGCTGCACGACGGGCGGGGGGACAACGAGAACGTGCGGTACCAGTCCAGGCGGTCGGTCTCGTACTGCGCGACGCCCAGGGCCCAGCGGCGGCGACCACGCCGGGCGCGCCGGACCGAGCAGTCGAAGGTGCCCAGCCGGCCCATCAGCCGGCGCCGCCGGAGGACCACCAGGAGGAGCACCACGATCAGGGCGACGGCGCACGCGCCTGCGATCTCCAGGGAGAGCAGGACCTCGTGCACCGTCGCCCAGCCGTTCTCAGCGCGTGCCGGAGCCCGCGGCGACCTCGACCTGCTCGGCGACGATCGTCACCTTGTCGTGGTCCACCGAGAAGAACCCCCCGGTCACCGTGGCGGTCAGACCGGCCGAGCCGGAGCCCTGGATGGCGACCTCCCCCGGCGCGAGGATGGCCAGGAGCGGCTCGTGACCGGCCATGATGCCGATGTCGCCCTCAGCGGTGCGGGCCCGCACGAGGGTGGCCTCGCCGGACCACACCGAGCGGTCCGCCGCCACGAGCTCGACCTGCAGAGCCATCAGGCGGTTTCCTTCTGGATGCGAGCCCAGTTGCGCTCGACGTCCTCGAGGCCACCGACGTTGAAGAAGGCCTGCTCGGCGATGTGGTCCAGCTCGCCGTCGGCGATCTTCGAGAAGCCCTCGATGGTCTCCTTGAGCGGGACCGTCGAGCCGGCGACACCGGTGAACTTCTCGGCCATGTAGGTGTTCTGCGAGAGGAACTGCTGGATGCGGCGAGCGCGGCTCACCGTCAGCTTGTCCTCCTCCGACAGCTCGTCGACACCGAGGATCGCGATGATGTCCTGCAGCTCCTTGTTGCGCTGCAGGATCTGCTTCACGCGGACCGCGGTGTTGTAGTGGTCCTGCGAGATGTACAGCGGGTCGAGGATGCGCGACGTCGAGGTCAGCGGGTCCACGGCCGGGTACAGACCGCGCGAGGCGATCTCGCGGGACAGCTCGGTCGTCGCGTCGAGGTGCGCGAACGTCGTCGCCGGCGCCGGGTCGGTGTAGTCGTCGGCGGGCACGTAGATCGCCTGCAGCGAGGTGATCGAGTGACCGCGCGTCGAGGTGATGCGCTCCTGGAGCACACCCATCTCGTCGGCCAGCGTGGGCTGGTACCCCACGGCGGACGGCATGCGGCCGAGCAGCGTCGACACCTCGGAACCGGCCTGGGTGAACCGGAAGATGTTGTCGATGAACAGCAGCACGTCCTGCTTCTGCACGTCGCGGAAGTACTCCGCCATCGTCAGGGCGGACAGAGCGACGCGCAGGCGCGTGCCCGGCGGCTCGTCCATCTGGCCGAAGACCAGCGCGGTCTTGTCGAAGACGCCGGCCTCGGCCATCTCGGCGATGAGGTCGTTGCCCTCACGGGTGCGCTCGCCGACACCGGCGAACACCGACACACCGCCGTGGTCCTGCGCGACGCGCTGGATCATCTCCTGGATGAGGACGGTCTTGCCGACGCCCGCACCGCCGAACAGGCCGATCTTCCCACCCTGGACGTACGGGGTGAGCAGGTCGATGACCTTGATGCCGGTCTCGAACATCTGGGTCTTGGACTCGAGCTGGTCGAAGCTCGGGGCCTTGCGGTGGATGGGCCAGCGCTCGGTGACCTCGAGCTTCTCGCCCTCCTCGAGGTTCAGCGCCTCGCCGATGGCGTTGAACACCTTGCCCAGGGTCACGTTGCCGACGGGCACCGAGATCGGGGCGCCGGTGTCGACGACGGCCGCACCGCGGACCATGCCGTCGGTCGGCTTCAGGGAGATGGCGCGGACCATGTTGTCACCCAGGTGGGAGGCCACCTCGAGCGTCACGGTCTGCGTCTGGCCGCCCATCGTCACCTCGGTGGTGAGGGCGTTGTTCTGGTCCGGCATCGAGTTGGCCGAGAACTCGACGTCGACGACGGGCCCGATGACTCGGGCGATGCGGCCGGTCGCACCCTTGCTGGTGCTGGACGGCGCTTCGTTGACGGTGGCGGTCATGTCGCTCCTCGGGCTTCCTTCGTCGAGTGAGTTCTTCGTGAGTGGTGGGGGGCTGCGCGTCAGGCGCGCGAGCCGGAGGAGGCCAGCGCGTCGGCGCCGCCGACGATCTCGCTGATCTCCTGGGTGATGTCCGCCTGGCGGGCGTTGTTGGCCAGCCGGGTCAGCTTCTTGATGAGCTCGTCCGCGTTGTCGGTCGCGCTCTTCATGGCCCGCTGACGGGCGGCGAGCTCGGAGGCCGCCGCCTGCAGGAGGCAGTTGTAGATCCGGCTGGTGACGTACTGCGGCAGCAGCGCGTCGAGGACCGCGTCGGCGCTCGGCTCGAACTCGTACAGCGGCTGGAGCTCACCGCCGGCGGGCGCCTCGACGCCCTCGACGACCTCCAGCGGCAGGAGCCGGATGACCCGGGGTTCCTGCGTCACCATGCTCACGAAGTGCGTGTACACGACGTGGATCTCGTCGACGCCGCCGTCGGAGGAGTCCTTGCCGAAGTCGGCCAGGAGGCGGTCGCCGATCTTCTTGGCGTCCTCGTAGGTCGGCGAGTCCGTGAAGCCCGCCCAGGAGTCGACGACGGGGCGGCGGCGGAAGCCGTAGAACGCCGCCGCCTTCCGGCCGACCAGGTAGGGGGCGATCTCCTTGCCCTCCTCGCGCAGGGTCGCGGACAGCCGCTCCCCCTCGCGCAGGACGGACGAGGAGTAGGCCCCCGCCAGACCGCGGTCGGACGACAGCAGCAGCAGGGCCGCGCGCTTGACCTCGGTCTTCTCGGTGATCAACGGGTGGTCGAGCGAAGAGTTCGACGCCGCCGCCGACACCGCGCGGGTCAGCGCCCGCGCGTACGGGGTCGACGCGCGCACGTTCGCCTGCGCCTTGATGATCCGCGACGCCGCGATGAGCTCCATCGCCCGGGTGATCTTCTTGGTCGCCTGGACCGAGCGGATCTGCCGCCGGTAGGCCCTCAGCTGGCCTGCCATGTCCTGCTCCTCTTCCCTGCTCCGCTCGGTCCTTGCTCGTCCTGCGTGGTGCTCAGCCGCGGGCGGCCGTGGCCCCGCCGCGGTTGGTGGTGATCTGCTCCTGCGAGATGTCGTCCGCGTCGGTCCGGCCGTGGTCCTCGTCGGCCGCAGCCGCCGAGGCGCCCTCCTTGCCCGGGGTGAACTGCGGCTTGAAGGCGTCGATGGCCTTCTTCAGCTCGTCCTTGGCCCCGTCGGAGAACTGCTTGCTCTCGCGGATGCCCTGCATGAGCTCGGCGTGGTTGCGCTTGACGTACTCGAGGAACTCACGCTCGAAGCGGGAGATGTCCGAGACCTCGACGGAGTCGAGCTGACCGGTCGTGCCGGCCCAGATCGAGACGACCTGCTCCTCCAGCGAGAACGGCGTGTACTGCGGCTGCTTCAGCAGCTCGACCAGACGCGCACCGCGGGCCAGCTGGTTGCGCGAGGCCTGGTCCAGGTCGGAGGCGAACATCGCGAACGCCTCCATCGCGCGGAACTGCGCGAGGTCCAGCTTCAGCGTCCCGGAGATGCCCTTGATCGCCTTCGTCTGCGCGGCACCACCGACGCGGGAGACCGAGATGCCGACGTCGATCGCCGGGCGCTGGTTCGCGTTGAACAGGTCCGACTGCAGGAAGATCTGGCCGTCGGTGATCGAGATGACGTTCGTCGGGATGTACGCCGAGACGTCGTTGCCCTTGGTCTCGATGAAGGGCAGACCCGTCATCGACCCGGCGCCGAGCTCGTCGGACAGCTTCGCGCAGCGCTCCAGCAGGCGGGAGTGCAGGTAGAAGACGTCACCCGGGTACGCCTCGCGGCCCGGCGGGCGGCGCAGCAGCAGCGACACGGCGCGGTAGGCCTCGGCCTGCTTGGACAGGTCGTCGAACACGATGAGGACGTGCTTGCCGGCGTACATCCAGTGCTGGCCGATGGCCGAGCCGGTGTACGGGGCCAGGTACTTGAAGCCGGCCGGGTCGGACGCGGGAGCCGCGACGATGGTCGTGTACTCCATCGCGCCGGCCTCCTCCAGCGAACGCTTCACCGAAGCGATCGTGGAGCCCTTCTGGCCGATGGCGACGTAGATGCAGCGGACCTGCTGCTTGGGGTCACCGGAGGCCCAGTTGGCCTTCTGGTTGATGATCGTGTCGATCGCGATGGCGGTCTTGCCGGTCTGGCGGTCACCGATGATCAGCTGACGCTGACCACGGCCGACCGGGATCATGGCGTCGATCGCCTTGATGCCGGTCTGCAGCGGCTCGCGGACCTCCTGGCGCTGCACGACCGAGGGGGCCTGCAGCTCCAGTGCGCGGCGGGTCTCGGCCTCGATCGGCCCGAGGCCGTCGATCGGCGCACCCAGCGGGTCGACGACGCGGCCCAGGAAGTCGTCACCGACGGGGACGGAGAGGACCTCGCCCGTGCGGTAGACCGCCTGACCCTCCTCGATGCCGGCGTAGTCGCCCAGGACGACCACACCGATGTCCCGGACGTCGAGGTTCTGCGCGAGGCCGAGGGTCCCGTCCTCGAAGCGCAGCAGCTCGTTCGCCATGACCGAGGGCAGGCCCTCGACGTGGGCGATGCCGTCGCCCGCGTCGGTCACGCGGCCGACTTCCTCACGCGCGGCGGTACCGGGGTCGTACGACGCCACGAAGGCGTCGAGAGCGTCCCGGATCTCCTCCGGGCGGATGGTCAGCTCGGCCATGGAAGCCCTGCTCTCCTTCTCGGGTCGTGCGTTCTCGAAGTCCATTGTCCCCCGCGTGTCGCGGGGGCGGGTGTTGCGCTGGTGCTCAGCCGGCGAGGCGGCGGCGGGCGTCGTCGATCCGGGTCGCGATCGACCCGTCGATGACGTCGTCGCCGACGCTGATGCGCAACCCGCCCACGAGGTGCGGGTCGACGTCGACGTTGATGCGGATCGGACGGCCGTACTGCCGCGACAGCGAACCGGCGAGCCGGTCGCGCTGCGCCTCGGACAGCATGACCGCGCTGACGACGTGGGCGACGAGCTGCTCGCGGCGCTTGGCCACGACCTCCACCCACTGCTCGAGCAGCCGCTCGGCGCGGATCCCGCGGGGGGACACGGCCACGCGGCGGGCCAGCTGGACGGTCTCGGGGACCGCCCGGTCCAGCAGCAGCCGGGAGACCAGCGACGCACGGTTGGCGTCCGGGGCGCTGCGGTCGGCGAGGGCGTCGCGCAGGGCCGGGTTGCCGGCGATGGTGCGGGAGAACCGGAAGAGCTCGTCCTCCAGCGCGTCGAGGTGCCCGGACTTCTCCGCCTGCGTCACGACCGCCACCACGGCGAGCCGCTCGGTGGCGTCGGAGAGGTCCCGGCCGGCGGTCCACCGCGCGGCGGCCAGCGCGGCCACCGTCTCCACGGCGGCCGGGCTGAGCTTGCCCGCGAAGGCGCGGCGGACGAAGTCGGCCTTGGCCGCGGAGTCCCGCGACGGGTCGGTCAGCGCGCGGCGCAGGCCGACCGAGGAGTCGAGCAGGCTGGTCACGGCGAAGAGGTCCTCGCCGGTCTTGCCCGCGTCCGCCCCCTCGGCGGCCAGCTGCGCGTCGAGCACCTGCTGCGCGGTGGCGAGGCTCGCCTTCGCGACGCCGGAGTCGAGCTCGCTCATCGGGAGGTCGCCCCCGACTCGCTGCGCTCGAGGTCGGCCAGGAACCGGTCCACGACACCGCTCTGGCGAGCGGAGTCCTGCAGCGACTCACCCACGATGCGCGACGCCAGGTCGGTCGCCAGGCGACCCACCTCGGCGCGCAGCTGCGCGGTGGCCTGGGCGCGCTCGGCCTCGATGGTCACGCGCGCCGAGGTCGTGATGCGGTCGGCCTCGGCCTGAGCCTGCTCGCGCATCTCGGCGAGGATCTGCGCACCCTGCTGGCGCGCCTCCTCGCGGATGCGGTTGGCCTCGCCGCGGGCGTCCGCGAGCTGGGCCTTGTACTCGTCGAGAGCGGCCTGGGCCTCGGCCTGGGCCTTCTCGGCCTTCTCGACGTTGCCCTCGATGGCCGCGCGCCGCTCCTCGTACATCTTCTCGAGGCGCGGGACGACCTTCTTGGCGATCACGGCGTAGATGATGATCGCGAAGACGATGCCGACGATCAGTTCCCCGAGGTGGGGAAGGATCGGGTACAGCGGGTCGCCCTCGACTTCTTCGCCTGCTGCGGCGAAGCCTGCTGCGAGCACGTTTCCTCCTTCGGGCTCAGGTCAGCGGACGGGTGCTGATCAGCCGGGTCAGGCCGGAGCTTCACCCGCGAACACGAAGGCGAGGGCGATGCCGAAGATGGCGAGCGCTTCCGCGAGGACGAAGCCGAGGATGGCGATGCTCTGGAGCATGCCGCGGGCTTCGGGCTGACGGGCGGCGCCGTTGATGTAGGCCGCGAAGATCAGGCCGATGCCGATGCCCGGGCCGATGGCGGAGAGACCGTAACCGACGATGGCGAGGGAGCCGTACATGGTCCTCTGTCATTCCTTTCGTTGCCGGTGCGCACGTCCGCGCCCGGGTTCTGGGTGGGACGGTTCAGTGCTCGTCAGCGAGGGCGCTGGCGATGAAGGTGGCGGCGAGCATCGTGTAGACGTACGCCTGCAGGAACTCCACGAAGAGCTCGAACAGCGTCAGGGCGAAGGCCATGCCGATGGTCGGGACGCTGAGGAGCTTCAGGCCGAGGCCGCCGTGGAGGAGCATGTGCTCGGCGCCGGTGATGAACAGCACGAGGATCAGGTGGCCCGCGAACATGTTGCCGAAGAGCCGCAGGGTGATCGTCACCGGCTGGATGACGACGATGGAGAGCACCTCGAGCAGGAACACCAGGGGGACGATCGGCTTCGGCAGGCCGTGCGGGACGACGCCGGCGAAGTAGGCGGCGAAGCCCTTCTTCCGGATGCCCACGACGTGGTACGTCAGGTAGAGCATGATCGTCAGCGCCAGCGGGAACGCGATGCGCCCCATCGTCGGGTACTGGATCGGCGGGATGACGCCGAACAGGTTGTTGACGAGGATGACCGTGAAGAAGGTGAACAGCAGCGGCAGGAAGCGGCGGAAGTCCTTGCTGCCGATGATGTCCCGGCCGATGGTGTTCCGGACGAAGCCGTAGACGGCCTCCACGGCCATCTGCTTCTTGCCCGGCACGACCGCGAGGCGCTTCGTCCCGGCCAGCAGCAGCCAGATGATGAGGACGGCGGACAGCGCGAAGACGATGGCCGGACGCGTGATGGCGAACGGCCCGCTCCCGATCAGCGGCTGCCAGAAGATGCTCTGGTCGGGCGCTTCGTACGCGCTCTCCGCGGCAGCCAGCAGGGGCAGGCTCACGTCAACTCCTCCGTGCGAACTTCATCGTGGGTACGGGGCCGGTCTGCCGGCCGCGTGGCCCCCTGAACAGTGGTCGGGCGTCTCGCGGTCAGTGCGTACCGTACCGGAGCCACACGTAGTACAAAGTCAACGCCTTGCCGACGACCAGGCCGATCCCGACCACGAAGCTCGTGCCGAGCAGGTGGTCGACGCCCCAGCCGGCGAGCGCCCCCAGGAGCGCACCGGAGATCAGGTACGACGTGATGCTCCAGGCCACCTTCTCGGTGAGGCCGTTGCCGATGTCGGTGCTCGGGTCGTCCGAGGGCTTCAGGAGGCTCACTTCGGCCCCTCGTCCGTCATGAAGACGGGGATGCGCATCTTCATGAAGCCGCGCAGCTCGGCGGCCAGCCAGGCGACGGCCGTGATGATGACGGTGAACCCGAGCGCGGGACCGGAGATCCCCTCGACCCGGGTCAGGACCAGCATCGCCACGCCCAGCAGGACGATCTTCACGCTGTAGACGACCATCGCGGTCAGCATGATCATGTGCGGGTTCTTCTCGGTGACCTTGCGCATGACGACCAGCCGCGCCCCGAAGAACGCGATGACGATCGCCCCGCCGATCAGCGACGAGAGGCCCGAGGACAGTCCCTGCCAGACCGAGGCGACCACGACGCAGACGACCGCGACGATCCCCGTCACGAGCGAGGCGCGGCGCAGCAGGGTGCCGAAGGCCTGGGCGGCCTGGACTCCTGCGTCGGTGCTCGTGCTCACGGGGTTCTCTCTCGTCGTCGGCGGGTCGTCCGGTGGGACAGGCCTATCGGCGGCAGCCCCGGTGTCGGGTGGACCCGGGGAGACTTCGTGAAAGCTATCACGAGCGGAGGGGTCTCCTACGCCGCGTCGTGGCTCACCCGAGCTCACGTGCGCGACGTCTCGTGCGTCACGTCGCGCTCCTGCTCGGCCCGCTCGTCCACGACCCCCACCGTGCGCCGTCCGCGCCGCCAGTACAAGGGCAGGAACGTCAGCGCCAGCACGAGGCACCCCGCGGCGAAGGCCACCGCCAGGGCCTGCGTCAAGGGCAGGAACGCCGACGTGGCCGCCCCGAAGCTCAGGAACGCCGCCCACGAGTACATGGTCAGGACCGCCACGCGGTGCGAGTGCCCCATCTGCAGCAACCGGTGGTGCAGGTGCTTCTTGTCCGGGTGCCAGAACGCCTTCCCCGCCCGGGTGCGGCGCACGACCGCGAGCACCATGTCGCTGAAGGGCACCAGCAGGACCGCGACGGGCAGCAGCAGCGGGAAGAACGCCGGCGCGATCTGCTCGTCGGCGACCGTCTCGGGGTCCACCGTGCTCGTCGCGGCGATGGTCGAGCTCGCCATCAGCAGCCCCAGCAGCATCGAGCCCGAGTCGCCCATGAAGATGCGCGCGGGGTGGAAGTTGTGCGGCAGGAAGCCCAGGCACACACCGACCGTGATGGCCGCGATCAGGGTCGCCAGGGAGGAGAAGTCGTCCGGGGCGCTGCCGCGCTGGAGCGCGTAGGAGTAGCCGAAGAAGGCGATCGCACCGATCCCCACGATCCCCGCGGCCAGGCCGTCGAGGCCGTCGACGAAGTTCACCGCGTTCACCGAGACCAGCACCACGAGGATCGTGATGATCATCATCGTGCGGCCCGACAGCAGCGTCACCCCGCCGATGGGCAGCTGCAGCAGGCTCACGCCCTGCCAGCCCATGATGCCCGCGGCGAGCACCTGGCCGGCCAGCTTCGTGACGGCGTCGAGCTGGACGATGTCGTCGGCGATCCCGACGGCGACGACCACCGCGGCGCCGACGAGGACCCACAGGGGCCCCGGGTCGGCCTCGAACACGCGGGACAGGAAGGGGATCCGGCTCGCCACGACGAGCGCCGCGACCATGCCGAAGAGCATGGCCACGCCCCCCAGGCGCGGGATCGGCACCGAGTGCACGTCCCGGTCCCGCAACGGGGTGACCGCGCCGACGCGCTGGGCCACCCGCCGCACCAGGGGGGTCGTCAGGTACGTCACGGCCGCGGCCACGACGATGACGAGCAGGTAGGCCCTCATCCGCTCGCGGCTCCGGACCCCTCCGGCCCGTTCTCCCCCGCGTCCGCACCGGGGACCCCGCCCTCGACGGGGGCGCCGTCGGGGGCCTCGGGCTCGACCCAGCCCTTGGGCACGGCCGCGCGCAGCTCGGCCTCGCTGATCGCCCCGACGCGCAGGACGCGCAGCGGCCCGTCCGAGGCGTCGACGATGGTCGAAGGCGCCCCCTTCGGGCTCGGGCCGCCGTCGAGGTACACCCGCACCGAGTCCCCGAGCTGGTCCACGGCCTCCTGCACCAGCGTCGCGGCCGGCTGACCGGACTTGTTGGCGCTGGAGACCGCCAGCGGGCCGGTGCGCTTGAGCAGCTCCAGGGCGACCGGGTGCAGCGGCATGCGCAGCGCCACCGTCCCGTTCGTCTCCCCCAGGTCCCACGTCAGCGACGGCTGCGCGCGGCAGACGATCGTCAGGGCGCCGGGCCAGAACGCGTCGATCAGCTCGCGGACCGCGAAGGGGATGGAGCTGGCCAGCCCGTCGATCGTGCGCGTCTCGGGGACCAGCACCGGCGGCGGCATGTCCCGGCCGCGGCCCTTGGCCTCGAGCAGGCGCTTGACGGCGGTGGGGTTGAAGGCGTCGGCGCCGATGCCGTAGACGGTGTCGGTCGGCAGCACGACGACCTCACCGCGCTTGACGGCGTTGTGCGCCGCGGACAGACCGCGGTCTCGGACGACGGGGTCAGCGCAATCGAACGGGGGCCTCACGGGAGAAGAGTCTCGCACCGTCCGGGCGTGTCGCGACGACGACCTCGCGCGCGGCGCGTCAGCGGCGCCGGGCGGAGGTGGAACGGGGCCGCCCCGTGAGGTCGCGGTGGCCGCGCACGTCCACCCAGTCGCGCTCGCCGAACATCTCCCGGGCCGCGGCCTCCTGGACCTCCGCGTGCTCGACGACCGCGTACCCGCCCGCCCGCAGCAGCCGCGCGGCGGTGGCGACCACGCGGCGCGGCACCTGCAGGCCGTCCTCGCCCAGGCCGTACAGCGCGACCTGCGGGTCGTGCCGGGCGACCTCGGCGTCGACGGGCACCGCCCCCGGGGGGACGTACGGCGGGTTGCTCACGACGACGTCGACGGCGCCGTCGAGGTCGGCGAAGGCCGTGGCCGCGTCGCCGCGGCGCAGGTCGACGCCCGGGGCGAACTCCTCGACGTTGCGCCGGGCCCACTCGTGGGCCATCGGGTCCAGCTCCACCGCGTGCACCCGGGCCCCGGGCACCTCGGTCGCCACGGCCAGCGCGATGGCCCCCGACCCCGTGCACAGGTCCACGACCACCGGGTCCTCGACGGCCCGGGCGGCGGCGATCGCCAGCTCGGCGACGGTCTCGGTCTCGGGCCGGGGCACGAACACCCCCGGGCCGACGTGCAGGTCCAGCGCGCGGAACCCGGCGCGGCCGGTCAGGTGCTGCAGCGGGACGCGGTCGGCCCGCAGCTCCAGCAGGTCGGTGAACCGGACCGGGTCGACCCGCTCCCCCAGCGCCACGAGCACGCCGACCCGCGAGCGCTCCACCCCCAGGGCGTGCGCGAGCAGCAGCTCGGCGTCGGCGCGGGGGGTCGGGACACCGGCGGCCGCCAGGCGCCGCTCGGCGTCGAGCAGCAGCTCGCGGGCGTCGATCACGTCAGGAGGCTAGGCCCAGCAACCGGAAGGCGACCGTCTGGGTGTCCAGCGCCGCCGACCCGCTGGGCGAGGTGACCACGACCCACGCCCCCGTCGCGGGCTCGGCCCACACCGAGGCCTGGACCCCGGAGGTCGCGCCGTTGTTGCCCACGAAGGTCCGTCCGCCGAGGTCGACGGTGAACCAGCCCCACCCCACGCCCGCGTCCCCGTCCGGGACCCGCGGTCGCAGGGCCGCCGGGTCGAGCCCCCCGGTGGCGGCGGCCCGGGCGAGCCGGCCGAGGTCGTCGGCGGTCGACCACACGCCCGTACCGGCCGGGGTGCTGCCGGCGGACAGCCACGGCGTCGCGACCCGCCCGTCCGGGCCCAGCTGGCGCGCCGCCCCCGCCGGCGGTGCGGGCGGGGCGGCGACCGTGGCGGTCAGCCCCAGGGGCACCAGCACCCGCTCGGCGAGGAGCTCGGGGTAGGGCCGCCCCGCCCGCTCCGCCAGGGCGTTGCCCAGCAGGGCGTACCCCAGGTTGGAGTAGGCGTGCCGGCCCCGCTCGGTCCGGAACGGGGTCCAGGCAGCGTCCCGCAGCAGGTTCTCGGGGGTGTCGAAGCGGTACGGGTTGCCGAGCGTGAAGGACGACACCAGCCCGGCCACGGTGGCCCGCGCGCTGAGGCGGGGCAGTCCCGAGGTGTGGGTGGCGAGCTCGTCGAGGGTGGTGGTGGCCAGCACGCCCCGCAGGTCCGGGTAGACCTCGCCCAGCGTCGTCGCCGGCGTCACCTCGCCGCGGGCCACCATGTCGGCCAGCAGCAGACCCGTCAGCGACTTCGTGATCGACCCGATCTCCTGCGGCGTCCCGGCCTCCAGCGGCCGGTCGACGTCCGCGGTCCCGACGGCGGCCGAGGTGGACCCGGTCCCGTCCCCGACGGCCGCGGCGAACCCCTGGCCGAAGAGGTCGGCCGTGGCGGTGCGCAACCGCTCCGCCAGGGCCGGGTCGCCCGTGGAGACCGCCGACGGCCGCGGCGGCTGGAGAGCGGCGGCGGACAGGCCCGCGACGAGCGCGGCGCTCACCCCCACCAGGCCCAGCTTCCGGATCAGGGGGCGCAGGGAACGCGGGGACACGGGACCACCTCAGTCCGACGACGGCGGGCAGGGCACGAGCGGACGACGCGCAGCCGCGACGCCGTCGCCGCCCACGCTAGGGACGCGCAGCCGACCGGGGCATCCGTCGTTCGGCGCGGATCAGGACGCCGCGAGCTGCGCCGCCTCGTCGGCGTCGACGGCCGACTGGATCACCGGGTCGAGGTCGCCGTCGAGCACCGCGTCGAGGTTGTACGCCTTGAACCCCGTGCGGTGGTCGGCGATCCGGTTCTCGCCGTAGTTGTACGTCCGGATCCGCTCGGAGCGGTCGACGGTGCGGACCTGCGAGCGGCGGGCGGCCGAGGCCTGGGCGTCAGCGGCCTCCTGGGCGACGGCGTGCAGCCGCGCCCGCAGGATGCGCATCGCCTGCTCCTTGTTCTGCAGCTGCGACTTCTCGTTCTGGCAGCTGGCGACGATGCCCGTCGGCAGGTGCGTGATGCGCACGGCCGAGTCGGTGGTGTTGACGCTCTGACCCCCGGGACCGGAGGAGCGGAAGACGTCGACGCGCAGGTCGTTCGGGTCGATCGCCACCTCGACCTCCTCGGCCTCGGGCATCACGAGCACGCCGACGGCGGACGTGTGGACCCGCCCCTGCGACTCGGTGACGGGGACCCGCTGGACGCGGTGGACGCCGCCCTCGTACTTCAGCCGGTGCCAGACGCCCTCGGCCGCGCTGCCGCGCGTCTTCACCGCGACCGACACGTCCTTGTAGCCGCCGAGGTCGCTGGGAGTGGAGTCGATGAGCTCGGTGCTCCAGCCGTGGCGCTCGGCGTAGCGCAGGTACATCCGCAGCAGGTCCCCGGCGAACAGGGCCGACTCCTCGCCGCCCTCCCCCGCCTTGATCTCCAGGATCACGTCGCGGGCGTCGTCGGGGTCGCGCGGCAGCAGCACCCGGCGCAGCCGCTCGCCCGTCTCGGTGACGGCCCGCTCCAGCGCGGGCAGCTCGGCGGCGAAGCCGGCGTCCTCGGCGGCGAGCTCGCGCGCGGCCTCGGCGTCGTCGACGGCGGCGCGCCACGCCGCGTGCGCCTCCACGACCTGCCCCAGCTCGGCGTAGCGCCGCCCCAGGGACCGGGCCAGCCCCGCGTCGGCGTGCACGGCGGGGTCACCGAGCCGGCGCTCGAGCTCGGCGTGCTCGTCGAGCAGCGGCTGGACGGACTCGAACACGGCGGGCTCCTGGGCGGGCGGGTCGGAGGAGGGCGGGAACGCGACAGCGCCGGTCCCTCCGCCCGGAGGGGCGGTGGGACCGGCGCTGTGGACGTGCTACTTGGCGGTCTTCTTGCCGTAGCGCTGCTGGAAGCGGGCGACGCGGCCACCGGTGTCCAGGATCTTCTGCTTGCCCGTGTAGAACGGGTGGCAGGCGCTGCAGACGTCGGCGCGCATCTCGCCGGACTTCTCGGTGCTGCGGGTGGTGAACGTGTTGCCGCAGGTGCAGGTGACCTGGGTCTCGACGTACTCCGGGTGGATCCCAGCCTTCATGGTTCTCTCCTCTAGGCGCTCAGTCGGCACCGGGTCGCCGATCGTGCTGGCGTGAGCCGGTACCCGCGGTGTCGAAGCAGTCTCCCACAGGAGCCGCCGGGTAGTGGAACCCGGCGACCCCGCGGGAGATTCCCTCAGTCCTTGGTGACCAGGGGGGTCGAGGTCTGCACCTGCTGCAGGAACTCGAGGTTGCTGCGGGTCTTCTTCAGGCGGTCCAGCAGCAGCTCGATGGAGGCCTGCGCGTCGAGCGCGGTGACGACGCGGCGCAGCTTCCAGACGGTCTGCAGCTCCTCGCGGGACATGAGGATCTCCTCGCGGCGGGTGCCGGAGGCCGGCACGTCGACCGCGGGGAAGATGCGCTTGTCGGCCAGCTGGCGCGACAGGCGGACCTCCATGTTCCCGGTGCCCTTGAACTCCTCGAAGATGACCTCGTCGGCCTTGGAGCCGGTCTCGACCAGGGCCGAGGCCAGGATCGTCAGCGAGCCGCCGTTCTCGACGTTGCGCGCCGCGCCGAAGAAGCGCTTCGGCGGGTACAGCGCCGAGGCGTCCACACCACCGGAGAGGATGCGGCCGCTGGCCGGCGCCGAGATGTTGTAGGCGCGCGACAGACGGGTCAGGGAGTCCAGCAGCACGACGACGTCGTTGCCGAGCTCCACCAGGCGCTTGGCCCGCTCGATGGCGAGCTCGGCGACCGCGGTGTGGTCGGCGGCGGGACGGTCGAAGGTGGAGGCGATGACCTCACCCTTGATCGTCCGCTGCATGTCGGTGACCTCTTCGGGACGCTCGTCCACGAGCACGACCATCAGGTGGCACTCGGGGTTGTTCGTCGTGATGGCGTTGGCGATGGCCTGCATGACCATCGTCTTGCCGGCCTTCGGCGGAGCCACGATCAGACCGCGCTGCCCCTTCCCGAGCGGCGACATCAGGTCGATGATGCGCGTCGTCAGGACGTTGGGCTCGGTCTCCAGCCGCAGGCGCTCCTGCGGGTACAGCGGGGTGAGCTTGGTGAACTCCGGGCGGTGCCGGGCCTGCTCGGGCGCCGCGCCGTTGACGGTGTCGACGCGCACGAGCGCGTTGAACTTGGCGCGGGCACCGGTCTGCTCGCCCTCGCGGGGCTGGCGGACGGCGCCGGTGACGGCGTCACCGGGACGCAGGTTGTTCTTCTTCACCTGGCCCAGGGAGACGTACACGTCGTTGGCGCCGGCGAGGTAGCCGGAGGTCCGGATGAACGCGTAGTTGTCCAGCACGTCGAGGATCCCGGCGACGGGCAGCAGGACGTCGTCCTCGTTGACCTGCTCGTCGATCTCGGGGGCACCGCCGCCGTCGCGGCCGCCGCGGCGGCCCTTGCGGTCGCGGTAGCGGTTGCGACGACCACGACGGCCCTCGCCCTCGAAGTCGTCGGACGGGCCGGTGTGCGCGGCCTGCGGACGCTCACCGCGGTCCTCGCCGCGCTGGTCGCCGCGCTCCTCCCGGCGCGCCTCGCCGCGGTCCTCCCGGCGCGGCTCGCCCCGGTTCTCGCCGCGGTTCTCGCCGCGGTTGCGGCCCTCGCCGCGGTTCTCACCGCGGTTGTCGCCCTCGCCCGCGGGGTCGCGGCGGGGCATGTTGGGCAGCTCGACCTGCTGGTCGGGCTCACGCACGCGGTCGCGGCGGGCCCGCTCCCGGCGCGACAGGCGCGGCGAGCCGTCCTCGGGACGCTCGCTGCGCGCGGGGCGGTCGGTGCGACCGCCCGTGAAGTCGTCCAGCGTCGGCTCGGGGCGCGCCGCCGGGGCGTCCTCGGCGGCCGGGGCCGGGAGGTCGACGGCGGGCGCCGCGACCACGGGGGCCTGGGCCGCGGGCGGGGCACCGGCGGGGGCGCCGGCCCGGCGGGAGCGGGTCCGCGGGGCCTGGGTCCGCGGCTCGGCGGACGGCTCGGCGGACGGCTCGACGGCGGGCTGAGCGGCGGGCTGAGCGGCGGGCTCGGCGGCCGCGGGCGCGGTCTGCTCCACGACGGGAGCGGGGGCCTGCGCCACGGGTGCCGGGGCCTGGGCGGGTGCGCTGCGCTGCGGCCCGCTGGACTGGTGCTCCCGGATGGCGGCGAGCAGGTCCACCTTGCGCATGCGCCCGGTGCCGGAGATCCCGAGCTCGGTCGCCAGCGCCTGGAGCTGCGGCAGGCGCAGCGCGGACAGGCTCCCCGTGCGGCGCGCGGGCGCCTCGGCGCTCACGCCGTCGGTGGCAGCGGTGTCGGTGGTGTCGGTCACGAAGGTCCTTCCCCCTCGTCGGAGCGACTGACCGGCGGATCCGGCGCTTCGTCGGGTCCGGGGGTGTCGCGGTGACTGCCCGATCGGGCAGCGGCTGGGAATCCACGGCCGCGCACAGCGCAGCAGGTGAGTGGAGACGCACCCGGAGGCGGGGGGACGAGCGCTGCAGGAAGCGGTCCTACGAGCAGAGGGGCTTCGACCAGCGTCCGTCGAACAGACGGTCCCGCCGTGGGTGCTGACCCCATCCTAACACCCGAGGCCTCGCCGTCGTCCCCCGTCCCCCGAACGGCGGTGCGGCGCGCCGCCGCACCGCTCGCGCCGGCAGGCGGCGCGCACAGCTCACCGCCTGCGGGACAACCGCTTCAGCCGAGCGTCCACTGCACGCCCGCGGGGTGCACCGGGCGGTCGTGGACGTCCCAGGCACCGAGGTCCCGCGCGGTCGCGCGCACCCGCCCGACACCGGCCTCGTCGGTGAGCACGAGCACGCTGGGACCGGCCCCGGAGACGACCGCGGCCAGCCCGGCGGCGCGCAGCGCGTCGAGCAGCTGCGCCGACCGCGGCATCGCCGGGGCCCGCTGCACCTGGTGCAGGCGTTCCTCCGTCGCGTCCAGCAGCAGGGACGGGTCGGTGGTCAGCGCGTGCACCAGCAGACCCGCGCGCCCCGCGGTGAACGCCGCGTCGCCGTGGGGGACGCTCGCCGGCAGCAGCGCCCGGGCCCGCGACGTCGCGAGCTCCTCGGCCGGGACGCA
The DNA here is from genome assembly GCF_050871975.1 of Kineococcus rugosus. Lineage (NCBI taxonomy): Bacteria > Bacillati > Actinomycetota > Actinomycetes > Kineosporiales > Kineosporiaceae > Kineococcus > Kineococcus rugosus. Next base: position 38,440 of record NZ_JBJLSJ010000019.1, read on the forward strand.
GACGACGGCCCGCACGGACGGGTGGACGCCGAGCCGCACGGACCGCACCGCGTCCGGGTGCGTCGGGTCGCCGCCGTGCGTCCAGGCGATGGTGAACCCGCCGTGGACGGCGGGCGCGGCGTTGTCGGGGTGCCCCTCGCGCCGGGAGCTCTCCAGCAGGACCCGCTGGCGGGCCTCGGCGTCGGTCTCGGTGACCACGCCCGCCGCCTGCAGCAGGCCCCGCGCCGCGGTGAGACCCGCCACGATGGCCGACGCCGACGACCCCAGCCCGCGCCCGTGCGGGATGACGTTGCGGCACAGCAGGTCGAGCCCCACCGCCTCGTACCCGGCGGCCTCGAGCTCCTCGCGCAGCACCCGGACGACCAGGTGGCGGCCGTCGGTGGGGACGGCGTCGGCGCCCTGCCCCTCGACGCGGACGGTCAGGCCGTCGGCGGCCGTGACCTCGGCCCGCACCTCGTCGCACAGGTCGAGGGCGAGGCCGAAGGCGTCGAAGCCGGGGCCCAGGTTCGCGCTCGTGGCCGGGACCCGGACCGTCACGGCGGCACCGACCGGCAACCGGCTCAGGGTCCGGGGACGGGTGGGGACGCTCATGCCGGCGGGCGGGGGCCGTGCGGGGCGGTGGGCACGCGGCTCAGACGTCCAGGCCGATGGCCCGGGCGATGGTCACGGCGTCGGGCTGCACGCGCACCGGCTCGACCGACCCCTCGGCCCCGCCGGCGAGCTCCAGCGCCCACTGCGGGTCCTTCAGCCCGTGCCCGGTGACGGTGATGACGATGGTCTGCCCGGCCTCGACCTCACCGGCCTCGGCGGCGGCCAGCAGACCCGCGACGCCGGCCGCGGACGCGGGCTCGACGAAGACGCCCTCCCGGGCCGACAGCCAGCGGTGCGCGGCGAGGATCTGCTCGTCGCTGACCGCGTCGATGCGCCCGCCGGAGTCGTCGCGGGCGGTCGTGGCCCCCGTCCAGGAGGCGGGGTGGCCGATGCGGATCGCGGTGGCGATCGTCTCGGGGTGGTCCACCGGGTGCCCCTTGACGATGGGTGCGGCACCGGCGGCCTGGAAGCCCCACATCTTCGGGGTCCGGGACGCGACGCCGTCGGCCGCGTACTCGGTGTAGCCCTTCCAGTACGCGGTGATGTTCCCGGCGTTGCCGACGGGCAGCGCGTGGATGTCCGGGGCGTCGCCGAGCACGTCCACGACCTCGAACGCGCCGGTCTTCTGGCCCTCGATGCGGAACGGGTTGACGGAGTTGACCAGCTCGACGGGGTACGCCTCGGCGAGCTTGCGCGCCTGGTTCAGGCAGTCGTCGAAGTTGCCGTCGACCTGCAGGATCGTCGCGCCGTGGGCCACGGCCTGGGACAGCTTGCCCATCGCGATCTTGCCGTCGGGCACGAGCACGGCGCAGCGGATGCCGGCCGCCGTGGCGTACGCCGCCGCCGAGGCGGAGGTGTTGCCCGTGGAGGCGCAGATGACGACCTCGGCCCCCAGCTCCTTGGCCCTGGTCATGGCCATCGTCATGCCCCGGTCCTTGAAGGACCCGGTGGGGTTGCAGCCCTCGACCTTGAGGAGCACCCGCCCCCGCACGAGCTCGGACAGGTGGCGCGCCGGCACCAGCGGCGTCCCCCCCTCCCCGAGGGTGACCACGGGAGTGGACTCGGTCACGGGCAGCCGGTCCCGGTACTCCTCGATGAGACCCCGCCACACGTGCGCCATCAGGCGTCTCCCCCTTCGACCCGCAGCACGCCGGCCACGGAGTCCACGATGTCCAGCTGCTCGAGCTCGTCGACGGTGGCCGACAGGTTCGCGTCCGTCGCGCTGTGCGTCACCACGACCAGGACGGCGCGACCGGAGTCGTCCTGGCGCTGCTGCACGGCCTCGATCGAGACGTCGTGCGCCGCGAACACCCCGGCCACCTGGGCCAGCACGCCCGGCTTGTCGGCCACGTCGAGCCGCACGTGGTAGCGCGTGACGGTCTCGGACATCGGCTGGACCGTCAGCTCGGCGTAGGCCGACTCCCCCGGCCCGCGGCCGCCGACGACCTTGTGCCGCGCGACGGCGACGACGTCGCCCATCACGGCGCTGGCCGTGGGCCGGCCCCCGGCCCCCGGCCCGTAGAACATGAGCTGGCCGGCCGCCTCGGCCTCGACGTAGACGGCGTTGAAGGCCCCCCGGACCCCGGCGAGCTGGTGCTCCAGCGGCAGCATGGCGGGGTGCACGCGCACCGAGACGGCCTCGTTGCCATCGGCGTCCGTGCCGCGCTCGCAGATCGCGAGGAGCTTGACGACGCACCCCTGGACCTCGGCCGCGCGCACGTCCGCGGCGCTGACCTCGGTGATGCCCTCGCGGTGGACGTCGTCCAGGCTCACGCGGGTGTGGAACGCCAGGGAGGCCAGGATCGCGGCCTTGGCGGCGGCGTCGAACCCCTCCACGTCGGCCGTCGGGTCGGCCTCGGCGTACCCCAGGGCCTGCGCCTGCTCGACGGCCTCGGCGAAGCCCATGCCCGTCGTGTGCATCTGGTCCAGGACGTAGTTCGTCGTGCCGTTGACGATGCCCAGCACGCGGGTCACGCGGTCACCCACGAGGGACTCGCGCAGCGGCCGCAGCAGCGGGATCGCCCCCGCGACGGAGGCCTCGTAGTAGAGGTCCACGCCGTTCTTCGCCGCGGCCTCGTACAGCGCCGGGCCGTCGGCGGCCAGCAGCGCCTTGTTGGCGGTGACGACGGAGGCGCCGTGCTCGAAGGCGGACAGGATGAGCGAGCGCGCCGGCTCGATGCCGCCGATGACCTCGATGACGACGTCGGCGCGGGTCACGAGGTCCTCGGCGTCGGTCGTGAACAGCGACGCGTCGATCCCCGCGCCGCGGTCGCGGCCCAGCCGGCGCACCGCGATCCCCGCGAGCTCCAGCGGCGCACCCACGCGCGCCGCGAAGTCGTCGGCCTGCGTCGTCAGCAGTCGGGCGACCTCGGCGCCCACGACACCGCACCCGAGCAGCGCGACCTTCACCGGCTCCACCGCTTGCGCTCCCTCAGTCCGTCCAGCACGATCCGCCCTACCCTCTCACCTGCGCCGGGCCGCCCCGGCCACCGGATCCTCAGCCCGCGTCGAGCGCGAGCAGGTCCTCGGGGGTCTCCCGCCGCACCAGCAGCTGCACGGCGCCGTCGCGCACGGCGACCACCGCGGGCCGCGGCACCTGGTTGTAGTTGCTGGCCATGCTGCGGCAGTACGCCCCCGTGCCGGGGACGGCCAGCAGGTCGCCGGCCGTGGCGTCGGCCGGGAGGAACTCGTCGCGCACGACGACGTCACCGCTCTCGCAGTGCTTGCCGACGACCCGGGACAGCACGCCCGCGGCGCCGGAGGCGCGCGAGGCGATGGTCGCGGAGTAGTCCGCGTCGTACAGCGCCGTGCGGATGTTGTCGCTCATGCCGCCGTCGACGGAGACGTAGCGCCGGCGGGTCCCGCCGTCGAGCGCGACGTCCTTGGTGGTGCCCACCTCGTAGAGCGTGAACGTGCTCGGCGCGGCGATGGCCCGGCCGGGCTCGACCGACACGCGCGGGACGGCGATGCCCTGCACGAGGCACTCGCGCGCCACGATCTCGGCCAGCCGGCCGGCGATCTCGACGGGCTGCAACGGCTTGTCCTCGGACGTGTACGCCACGCCGTACCCGCCGCCGAGGTCGATCTCGGGCAGCTCGACGCCGTGGTCGCGCTCGACCTTGCGGTGCAGCTCCAGCAGGCGGCGGGCCGAGACCTCGAACCCGCCGAGGTCGAAGATCTGGGACCCGATGTGGCTGTGCAGCCCGAGCAGGTGCAGCTCGGGGCGCCCGAGCACCTTCGCGACGGCGGCCTCGGCCTGGCCCGACGCCAGCGACAACCCGAACTTCTGGTCCTCGTGGGCGGTGGCGACGTACTGGTGGGTGTGGGCCTCGACGCCGACCGTCACGCGCAGCATCACCGGGGCGACCAGGCCCCGCTCGCGGGCCAGGTCGGCCACGACGTCGACCTCCTCGAGGGAGTCCACGACGATCCGCCCGACGCCGGCCTCCAGCGCCGAGGCGATCTCCCGGCGCGACTTGTTGTTGCCGTGCAGCGCGATCCGGCCGGGCAGCACCCCACCGCGCAGCCCCAGCGCCAGCTCACCGCCGGAGGCGGTGTCCAGGTGCAGGCCGTCCTCGGCGATCCACCGCGCGACGCCCGTCGCGATGAACGCCTTCGAGGCGTAGTACACGTCGGCGCCGCCGCACAGGTCGGCGAACGCGTCGGCGAACGCGTCCCGGAAGGCGACCGCGCGGGAGCGGAAGTCCAGCTCGTCCACGACGAACAGCGGGGTGCCGTGCGTGCGGGCCAGCTCGGCGACCGGGACGCCGCCCACCTCCAGCGCGCCCGCCGCGTCGCGCCGCACCGTGCGCGCCCACAGCTGCGGCAGCAGCTCGTTGACGTCGGCCGGGGGCGTCAGCCACGCCGGCACGACAGCGATGTCCGCCACGTCCTACATCCGTTCCGGAGCCGAGACGCCGAGCAGGCCCAGGCCGTTGGCCAGCACCTGCCGGGTGGCGTCGTTGAGCCACAACCGCGTCCGGTGGACGTCGGTGACCTCCTCGCCGGCGCGGGGGGTGACCCGGCAGGCGTCGTAGAACTTGTGGAACCTGCCCGCGAGCTCCTCCAGGTAGCGCGCGACGCGGTGCGGCTCGCGCAGCTCCCCCGCCCGGCGGACGACCTCGGGGAACTCGGCGAGGGCGGCCAGCAGCAGCGACTCGGTCTCGTCGGTCAGCAGCGCCGGGTCGAAGGCGTCCTCGCGGCGCACGCCGGCGCTCGCCGCGTTCACCGCCACGTTGGCGGTGCGGGCGTGCGCGTACTGCACGTAGAAGACCGGGTTGTCGTTGCTGCGCCGGGTCAGCAGGTCCAGGTCGACGTCGATGCTGGAGTCGACGCTGGAGCGCACCAGGGAGTACCGCGCGGCGTCGACGCCGACGGCGCCGACGAGGTCCTCCATCGTCACCACGGTGCCGGCGCGCTTGCTCATGCGGACCGGGACCCCGTCCTTGACGAGGTTCACCATCTGCCCGATGAGGATCTCCAGGTTCCGGCCCGGCTCGTCGCCGAACGCGGCGCACATGGCCATCATCCGGCCCACGTAGCCGTGGTGGTCGGCCCCGAGCATGAGCACGCAGCGGTCGAACCCGCGTTCGCGCTTGTCGAGGTAGTAGGCGAGGTCGCCGGAGATGTAGGCCGGCTGCCCGTCGCTCTTGACGACGACGCGGTCCTTGTCGTCGCCGAAGTCGCTGGTGCGCAACCAGACCGCACCGTCGGACTCGTAGATGCGGCCGAGCTCGCGCAGCTTCGCCACGGCCCGGTCGACGGCCCCGGAGGTGTGCAGGGAGTCCTCGTGGAAGTAGACGTCGAACTCGACGCCGAACTCCGACAGGCTCTGCTTGATCTCGGCGAACATCAGGGCGACGCCCTCGCGGCGGAAGGTCTCCTGCTGCTCCTCGCGGGGCTGCTCGAGCACCCCCGGGACCAGCGCCCGCACCTGGGTGGCGATGTCGGTGATGTAATCCCCGCCGTAGCCGTCCTCGGGGGCCGGCTCGCCGTTGGCCCGGGCCAGCAGGGACCGCGCGAAGCGGTCGATCTGCCCGCCGTGGTCGTTGAAGTAGTACTCGCGGGTGACCTGCGCGCCGCAGGCCGCCAGGACGCGGGCCAGCGAGTCGCCGACGGCGGCCCAGCGGGTGCCCCCGAGGTGGATCGGACCGGTGGGGTTGGCCGAGACGAACTCGAGGTTGACCTTCTCGCCGCTGGGTTCGGCGGCGGTCCCGAAGGCGGCGCCGGCCTCGACGACCGAGCGCGCCAGCTCACCGGCGGCGGCCGCCTCGAGGGTGACGTTGAGGAACCCGGGGCCGGCGATGTCGACGGCCCGCACGCCGGGGACCCGGAGCAGGTGCTGCTGCACGACCGCCGCGACGTCGCGCGGGGGACGGCCGGCCTTCTTCGCCAGCTGCAGGGCGACGTTGGTCGCCCAGTCGCCGTGGTCGCGGTTCTTGGGACGCTCCACGCGGACCTCGGCCGGCACGTCGGCGGGGTCGAGGGGCAGCTCCCCGGCCGCGACGGCCGTGGTCAGGGCATCCCTCAGGGCGGCGGAGAGCTCGGCGGGAGTCACGAGGGTCAAGCCTACCGGCGCACGCGGACGCGACCGGTCGCCCGGGCGCGGGCGGCGGCGCGCGACCGGGCGGCGGGACGGTGGTCCGGACCGGCCCGCATCGCTGGTAGTGTCTGCGACGCACCGCAGGGCCCCCGTAGCTCAGCGGATAGAGCATCGGCCTCCGGAGCCGTGTGCGCAGGTTCGAGTCCTGCCGGGGGCACATCCAGAGGGCGCCGCGCGGGTCGTGCGGCGCCCTCGTCGTCGTTACGGTGCTGATCATGGCCCCGGTCCCGCTGCCGACCTCCCCGCTGCCCCGCCTGCTGCGCACGGAGCCGCGGCGCACCTACCTCTCCTTCCTGGCCCCGGCGGTCCCCTCCTTCGTCCTCTCGCGCGCCTTCGAGGACGGTCTCGGCTCGAGCTTCACGATCGTGGTCCTGTGGTACGGCCTGTACCTGCTCGCCTACTCCGCCGTCACGACCGCGACCTTCGTGCGCGACTTCGACGGCGCCTGCCGGGAGCGGATCACGCGCAGCCCCTCGTGGTGGCGCCGGTGGCTGGAGATGCCCGGCCGCACGCAGAACGCCGTCGCCTGGTCCGCGTTCGCCCTGGCCGCGGCCGCGGTCCTGGCCACCCTCGGGGTGAGCGGGCGCTCGGTGCTGATGGCCGTGGGCACCGTCGTCCTCGTGGTGGGCGCCTGGGTCAACGTCCTGGTCAGCTACGCCGCCGAGTACGCCCGCACGCACTGCGCGAGCGGCGGGCTGGAGTTCCCCGGCGAGCCGCCGCGGGCGTTCGGGGACTACGTCTACTTCGCCGCGGCCGTGAGCACGACGTTCGGGCCGACCGACGTCGCGGTGGTCTCCCGGGCGGTGCGCCGGCAGGTGCTCGTGCACGGCCTGGTGGCGTTCGTCGTCAACACCGTCGTCCTCGCGCTGCTCATCTCCACGCTGCTGGGCTGAGCGTCGGGACCCCGTGCTGGGATGGCGGGCGGACCGAGGAGGAACGGGTGGAACTGGACGCGGCGCTGGCGATGGCGCGCGGGCTCCTGGACGAGCACGGCCTGACCGGGTGGGCGCTGGTGCTGGACCGGGCGCGGACGCGGGCGGGGGTGTGCCGGGCGGACCGGCGCGAGATCGGCCTGAGCGCACCGCTCACCGCGCTGCACGACGAGGCCGAGGTGCGCGACACCGTCCTGCACGAGGTCGCGCACGCGCTCGTGGGGCCGGGGCACGGGCACGACGCGGTGTGGCGGGCGACGGCGCGCCGCATCGGCTGCTCGGCCGAGCGGACGTCGACGGCGGCCCGGGTCCCCGGGGCGTGGACGGGCACCTGCCCCGCCGGCCACGTGGTCACCCGGCACCGCAGGCCCTCGCGGGTGGTGTGCTGCGGGCGGTGCGGGCGCCGCCCCGACCCCGCCAACGTCGTCAGCTGGGCCCACCGGGGGCGTCCGGTGCCGCCGGAGGCGATGCCGCCGGGCTACCGCCGGGACTGGGAGGTCCTGCAGCGCGGCGTCCCCGGGGACGGCCCGCGCCGGCTCCTGCCGGTGGGTGCGCGGGTCCGGGTCGGCGGCGGGGGGCGGTACGCCGGGACGACGGGGCGGGTGGAGCGGGTGGGCCGCAGCCGGTACCACGTGCGGACCCGGGGCGGGCTGCTCACCGTCCCGTTCGCCCTCGTGGCGGCGGAGGAGGAGGGGGGCGTCAGCGGCCGGTGAGGACGGCGCGGACCGCCTCGCGCGCCGCCCGGCCCGCCCCGACCGTGCTGGCCGACGGCCCGTACCCCACGAGGTGCAGCCGCGGTTCGCGCACCGCGCGGGTCCCGTCGACGAGGATCCCCCCGCCCGGCTCGCGCAGCCGCAGCGGCCGCAGGTGGTCCAGGGCCGGCCGGAACCCGGTGGCCCACAGGATCGCGTCGGCGCGCTGGCCGGACCCGTCGGCCCACCGCACGCCGTCGGGCACGACGCGCTCGAACAGCGGGTGGCGCTTGAGGACGCCCTGGTCGCGCAGCGCGGCGACGCGCGGGGTCAGGACCAGGCCGGTGGCCGACACGACGCTGCCGGGCGGCTCGCCCGCCGCGACCCGGCGGGCGACGACCTCGACGGCCTCGCGCCGCGCCTGCACGTCGAAGTCCTCGCGGTACACCGGTTCCCGGCGCGTCACCCACGTGGTGCCGACCCCGGCGCCGGCCAGCTCCTCCAGGTGCTGCACGGCCGAGATGCCGCCGCCGACCACGACCACGTGCTGCCCGGTGAACTCCTGCGGCCCGCGGTAGTCGGCGGTGTGCAGCTGCCGGCCGGTGAAGGAGTCGCGCCCCGGGTAGGACGGCCAGAACGGCCGGGTCCAGGTGCCGGTGGCGTTGATCACCGCGCGGGCCGCGAACGCGCCCGCGGCGGAGTCGACGAGCAGCCGCGCCCCGGCGGGGCGGACCTCGCGCACCGCGGCGGGCCGGCGCACGGGGTCCCCCAGCCGCCGCTCGTACTCGGCGAAGTAGGCCGGGACGACCTCGCGCGCGGGGGTGGAGGGGGCGACGGCGCCCAGGGGGTACCCCGGCAGGTCGTGCACGCCGTTGACCCGGGCCATCGTCAGCCCCGGCCACCGGTGCCGCCAGGCCCCGCCGGGGGCGTCGTCGGCGTCCAGGACGACGTAGCCGCGGCCGGGGACCAGCCCGGCGCGGTCGAGGAAGTGGGCGGCCGACAGGCCGCCCTGCCCGGCGCCGACGACCACGACGTCGACGGTGCTCAGGGCGGGGCTCACGACGGTCCGCCCGTCCGTCCGGCACCACGACTGGTCACAGTCGGTGATCGTAATCGGCCGCCCCCTAGAGTGCGTCGGTGACGACCGCCGACCCCGCCCGCGAAGTCCTCACCTGGTCGACCTTCGGGGAGGCCGTGCGCGAGCTGGCCTCCACGATCGCCGCCGACGGTTTCCGGCCCGAGGTGGTGCTCGGCATCGCCCGCGGCGGTCTGCCGCTGGCCGCCGGGCTGGCCTACGCCCTGGACGTCAAGGTGGCCGCGACGATCAACGTCGAGTTCTACACCGGCGTCGGCTCCCGGCTGCCCGAACCGGTCGTCCTGCCGCCGTCGGTGGACCTGTCCGAGCTCACCGGCCGGCGGGTCCTCGTCGTCGACGACGTCGCCGACACCGGCCGCACCCTGGCCGTCGTCGTGCGGATGTGCGCCGACGCCGGCGTCGTGGCCCGGTCGGCCGTCGTCTACCGCAAGCCGACCACGCGGCTGGACCCGGAGTACGCCTGGAAGGAGACCGACCGCTGGATCGAGTTCCCGTGGTCGGCGCAGGGGCCCGTCGCCGGAGCCGGCGACGGCTCAGCCTGAGCGCCTGGCCACGCGGGCCGTCGGGGCCGCGGCCAGCGGGTCCTGCGGCCACGGGTGCCGGGGGTAGCGCCCCCGCACCTCCGCCCGCACCGACGGGTACACGTTGCGCCAGAACGACTCCAGGTCGGCGGTGACGGCGAGCGGACGGCCCGCCGGGGACAGCAGGTGCAGCACCACCGGCACGCGGCCGTCCACGAGCCGCGGCGTCGCCGTCCACCCGAAGGCCTCCTGCAGCTTCAGCGCCAGCACCGGGGCGGCCGGGTCGGCGTAGTCGAGGCGGACCGCGCGGCCGGTCGGGACGGGCAGCCGCTCGGGGGCCAGCTCGTCGAGGCGGCCGGCCTGCGGCCACGGCAGCAGCGCCCGCAGCGCCGCGACGACGTCGAGGCGGGCCAGGTCGCGCCGCGAGCGGACGCCGGCCAGGTCCGTCCCCAGCCACTGCGGCAGCGTGGCCAGCAGGTGCTCGTCCCCCAGGTCCGGCCACGGGTCCCCCTGGGCCGCGCGGCAGCAGGCGACCCGGGCGCGCAGGGACTGCGCCGCCGGGCCGAAGGTCAGCAGCTGCAGCCCCTCGCGCCGCACGCCCTCGGCCACGGCCCCCGCGACCGCCGCCGGGGGCGGGTCCGGCCACGGCCGCGAGGACAGCTCCAGCGCACCGAGGCGCTCGACGCGCCGCGCCCGGACGTCGCCGTCCCAGCGGACCTCCTCGACGACCTCGGTGCCCACGACCTCCCGCGCGGTCGCCTCGTCCAGCGGCGCCGCCGCCCGCACCCGGGCCGCGGCACGGCCCGGGCCGCGGTCGGCCACCGCCACGGCCAGCCACGGCGCGGACCGCAGGCCGCTGCCCTCGGCGAGCTCCACGCCGGTCCCTCCCGTCGTGGCGTAGGCGGCCGAGCCCTCCGACCGCTGCCGCGCCACCCGCTCGGGGTGCGCCAGGGCGACGACGGTGCCCGCCACCAGGTCCCTCGGCAGCCCCTCCGGCAGACCCCCCGGCCGCCCGCGACCGGTCCCCCCGGGCACGGCGGCCAGCAGCCGGCGGACCTCCTGGCGCCACGGCGCGGGCTCCTCGCGGACCGCGGCGCGCCAGGCGGCGACGAGGTCGTCCCCGGACCGGGCGGTGTCCTCCGACAGCAGGGCGACCACCTCGGCGGCGGCCCGCGGGCCGACCAGCTCGGCGCCGCGCAGCAGCGCCCGGGCCAGCCGCGGGTGCACGCCCACGTCGGCCATCGCCCGCCCCAGCGGGGTGACGACGCCGTCCGCGAGCGCCCCCAGCCGGTGCAGGCCGTCGCGGGCCGCGGCCAGCGGGCCCGCCGGCGGGCGGTCCAGCAGCGGCAGGTCGTCCAGGTCCCCCCAGGCGGCCGTCAGCAGCGCGAACGCGGTGAGGTCGGCCGTGAGCACCTCCGGGGCGCTGTGCGCGGGCAGCAGCGCGTGCTCGGCCGCCGACCAGGCCCGCAGGACGGTGCCGGGCGCCTCCCGCGCGGCGCGGCCGGCGCGCTGGTCGGCCGAGGCGCGCGAGACCCGGACGGTGTCGAGGCCGCCGAACCCGCGGGCGTGGTCGACCCGCGGGACGCGCGCCAGGCCGGCGTCGACGACGACGCGGACCCCGGGGACGGTCAGGCTGGACTCGGCGACGGCGGTCGAGAGCACGACTCGGCGCCGCGGGCCGGGGCGCAGGGCGTCGTCCTGCTCGGCGCCGGACCGCTTGCCGTGCAGCGCGACGACGTCCACGGGCAGGTCCTGCAGCCGTCCCTGCACCGCCCGGATCTCCCCCGCGCCGGGCAGGAAGACCAGGACGTCGCCGGCGAGGTCGCCCAGCGCGCGGCGCACGAGGGCGGCGACGTGGTCGAGCAGGGCGGGGTCGACGCGCAGCCCCTCGGGGGGCCGCACCGGCCGCGGGGGTGGGCACCAGCGCACCTCCAGCGGGTGGACGGGGGCGGTCGCGGTGACCACCGGCCCGCCGAGCAGCTGCGCGAGCCGCGGCACGTCGAGGGTCGCCGAGGCGGCGACCAGGTGCAGGTCCGGCCGCAGCAGCTCGCGGGCCTGCAGGGCGAAGGCGAGGACGAGGTCGGCGTCGAGCTGCCGCTCGTGGACCTCGTCGAGGACCAGGACGTCGACGCCGGGCAGGTCGGGGTCGCGCAGCAGCCGGCGCAGCAGCAGCCCCGTCGTGACGACCTCCACGCGGGTGCGGGGCCCGACGCGGCGGTCCCCGCGCACGGCGTGGCCGACGAGGCCGCCGACCTCCTCGCCCAGCAGGGAGGCCATCCGGGCGGCGGCGGCGCGGGCGGCGAGGCGGCGCGGTTCGGCGACGACGACGCGGCCCCCGGCGCCGAGGCCGTCGGCCAGCGCGAGCGGGACCAGGGTCGTCTTGCCGGTGCCGGGCGGGGCCTGCAGCACCGCGGTCCCGCTCCCGCGCAGGGCGTCCAGCAGCGCGGGGACGGCGGCCCCGGCGGGCAGGGTCGTCAGGAGTCCGTCGGGCAGCACGCGGTCATCCTGCCCGGGCCCGGGCGGTGCGCCGGCGGCGCACCAGGGCCACGGCACCGGCTCCGGCGGCCGCGGCGAGCACCGCGGCCTGCGGGGGGCCGAGGACGGGACCGGCGCCCTCCCACGCGTAGCCGCCCGAGCGCAGCCCGGCCTGGCGCTCGAAGTGGTTGCGGGCGCCGGGGAAGAAGAAGTCGTCGACGCCGTAGGCGACGGGGAAGGCGGCCGGGCCGGCGACCAGCGTCGCCACGGCCCACTGGGGGCGGTGGCGGGACTCGTGCCGGGCCAGCTCGGCGGCCTGGGAGGGGACGGTGGGGAACCGCGGGGAGATGACCATGTCGCCGAAGTTCACCGTCCGCTCACCGGCGACGGCCCGGGACCGCACGCCGACGTAGTAGTCGGCGGCCGCGTACCGGCAGACCGTGAGGCCGCGCGCGTCGGCGTACAGCATGGCGAGCCCGGTCTCGGGCCAGGTCGCGACCTTCTGGGCGAGCAGGGAGGCGGTGAGCGGCGGGACGTCGTCGGTGGACCCCCAGTCCTCCCCCGGCGGGGCGCCGCAGACGGGCGCGTCCCCGAGGTCGGTCACGCTGCGCCACGTGGTGCCGACGAGGACCAGCCCGACGGCCAGGCCCGCGACGACCCCCTGCGCGATGCGGACGGGGGCGCGGCGGACCGGGGCGTGCCGGCCCCGGAACCACCAGTAGAGGGCGCCGGCGACCCCGGCGACGAGCAGCCAGAACAGCAGGTGGACGGCGGCGCGGCTGTGCGGGTGGCTGTAACCCCACCACTGCCTCCTGCGCCGCGCGCCCACCCGCTCAACCTAGGGCGCGGGACCTCAGCGCGCCGCGGTGCTCGCGCCGCCGTTCCCGCCGCCGCGGCCCCCGCGGCGACGCCGGCGCGGCGCACCGGCGGGCGCACCGGCCGACGACCCCGCCGACGTCCGGGGGGACGAGCCGGCCGGGGTGGCCTGGGTGCGGGGCTTCGCGGCCCGCTGCGGCTGCGGCGGGGCGGTGGGGACGGGCGAGTCGGCCGGGTCCACCCAGTCGGCCGTGGGGCCGACGAGGCGGGCGGTGAGGTCGTGGCCGGTGCCCACGGCGGTCCACTGCGGGGCGATGCCGGCCTGGCGGGCCAGGGTGCGCACGTCGCCGCGCTGGTCGGGGGTGGCCACGGTGACGACGAGGCCGCCGGCGCCGGCGCGGGCGGTGCGGCCCGAGCGGTGCAGGTACGCCTTGTGCTCGGTCGGCGGGTCCACGTGCACGACGAGCCCGACGTCGTCGACGTGGATGCCGCGGGCGGCGATGTCGGTGGCGCAGAGCACCTTCACCGACCCGTCGGAGAAGGCGCCGAGGTTGCGCTCGCGGGCGTTCTGGCTGAGGTTGCCGTGCAGGTCGACGGCGGGGATGCCGGCGGCGGTGAGCTGCTTGGCGAGCTTCTTCGCGGCGTGCTTGGTCCGGGTGAACAGGACGGTGCGGCCGCGGCCGGCGGCCAGTTCGCGCACGAGCGCGTTCTTGGCGTCCGCGGCGACCTCGAGCACGTGGTGCTCCATCGTGGAGACCGGGGCGACGGCGGGGTCGACCGAGTGCACGACCGGTTCGGACAGGTACCGCTTGACCAGGACGTCGATCCCGTTGTCGAGGGTCGCGGAGAACAGCAGCCGCTGGCCGACGACGGGCGTGGCGTCCATGAGCCGCTTGACGCCCGGCAGGAAGCCGAGGTCGGCCATGTGGTCGGCCTCGTCCAGGACGGTGACCTCGACGGCGTCGAGGCGGCAGTGGCCCTGGCCGATGAGGTCCTCCAGGCGGCCGGGGCAGGCGATGAGGACGTCGACGCCCTCGCGCAGGGCGGCGACCTGCGGGTTCTGGCCGACGCCGCCGAAGACGACCGTGGTCCTCAGGCCCGCGGCGGCCGCCAGCGGGGTCACGGTGGCCGCGACCTGGTTGGCGAGCTCGCGGGTGGGCACCAGGACGAGCGAGCGCGGGCGGGTGGTCCGCCGGGGCTGCGTGGAGGCCGCCAGGCGGGCCACCAGCGGCAGCGCGAAGGCGATGGTCTTGCCGCTGCCGGTGCGGCCGCGCCCGAGGACGTCGCGACCGGCGAGGGAGTCGGGCAGGGTCGCGGCCTGGATCGGGAAGGGGCGGTCGACGCCGCGGGCGGTGAGCACCTCGACCAGGGCCGCGGGCACGCCGAGCTCGGCGAAGGAGCGGTCGTCGGGGACGACCTCGGTCGCGGTGTCGGGGACGACCTGGGCGCGCGCGGGCTGCGGGCGGGCCGCCTGCTCGCGGGGGGCCGGCACGCCCTGGGCGCCGGCACCACCGGCGCCGCCGGTACCGCGACGGCGGCGGCGGGGACGGGGCACGGAGCCGTCGCCGGCGGGGGTGCCGGGGGTGCCGGGGGTGCCGGGGGTGGACGTGCGGGGGCCGCGGGACGCGGACGAGTTCACGGGGAGCCTTCCGGTGGAGGTCACGACAGGGTCGGCCGTGGTGCCCGACCGCACCCGTGGACCACCGGGGGACCTGCGCCCGTCGCCCCGCTCGCGGGGCCCGGGCTGAACACTCGACCGCGGTCACCGCGAGGTGACCGCCAGCGACCACCTTAGTCGTCGCCTCGCCCTCCCATCGGCAGGTGGGGCCCGCCGCAACAGCCCGCGGCCGTCACGGCCGCGCTGACCGGGGCCCGCCGGCCACTCGGCACCCCGTCCCAGGAGTGGAGAGGCTAACCTGACTTCTCGTGTCCACCTCGACCAGCGCGCCGCCCCCCTCGGCGGTCCCCGCCCGCCCGAGACCGGCTGCGCGGCGGGGGGTCGACCGCCCGGCGGCCTTCGCCCTCGCCGTCGGCCTGCTCGTGCTGGCGGTCCTGGCCAGCCTCGCCGTCGGGTCCCGGCAGATCCCGCTGGGGACCGTCCTGGACGTCCTGCGCGGTCTGGGCGGCGACTCCCAGGACGCGCTGGTCGTGCAGGAGCTGCGCGTCCCCCGCACCCTGGTCGGGATCGTCGTCGGCGTGGCGCTGGGCCTGTCCGGGGCCCTCATGCAGGCCCTGACCCGCAACCCGCTGGCCGACCCGGGTCTGCTGGGCGTCAACGCCGGCGCCGCGGCGGCCATGGTCACCGGCCTGAGCGTGCTGGGCCTGACGTCCCGGCTGCACCTGGTCTGGGCCGCGATGGCCGGCGCCGCCGTCGTCTCGGTCGGCGTGTACGTCCTGGGGGCCACCGGCCGGGGCGGGGCGACACCGGTGCGCCTGGCCCTGGCCGGCACCGCGATCTCGGCCGCGCTGTACGCCTACACCACCGCCCAGGTGCTGCTGGACACCCAGACCTTCGACCGGTTCCGGTTCTGGCAGGTCGGGTCCCTCGCCGGGCACGACCTGGCGACCTTCTGGCAGATGCTGCCCTTCTTCGCCGTCGGCACCGCGCTGGCCCTCACCCAGGCCCGGCCGCTGAACGCCCTGGCCCTGGGCGAGGACTCCGGCAGGGCGCTGGGCGCCTCCGTCAACCGCACCCGCGTCCTGACCGCCGTCGCCGTCACCCTGCTGTGCGGGGCCGCCACCGCGACTGCCGGCCCGATCGCGTTCGTGGGCCTGGCCGTCCCCCACCTCGTGCGCGCGCTCACCGGCCCCGACCAGCGCTGGGTCCTGCCGTTCTCGTGCATCGTCGCCCCGGCGCTGCTGCTGCTCGGCGACGTCGTCGGACGGGTCGTGGTCCGGCCCGGGGAGCTGGAGGTGAGCATCGTGACCGCCCTGCTCGGCGCTCCCGTGCTCGTCGCCCTCGTCCGCCGCCGCCGGCTGGCCCAGCTGTGAGCCGCCGGGACGCCCCGCGGCCCGCGGTCCCCGAGCCCCCGGCGCGGGTCAGCCGCGAGTCCGTCCACCTGCCCCGCCAGCCCGTCGCCGACCGGGCCCGCCGGGGCCGCACCGTCCGCGCCGGGTCCGTGCTCTCCGTCCGGGTCGAGGGCCGCACGCTCACCGTGTGCCTCGGGCTGCTGGTCGCGCTGCTGGCCCTGGTCTCGGTCAGCCTCACCACCGGCGACTACCCCGTCACCGTCCCCGACGTCCTGCGGACGCTGGTCGGGCGGGGCGAGCGCGCCGACGAGTTCATCGTCCTGGGGCTGCGGCTGCCGCGCGTGGTGACGGGCCTGCTCGTCGGCTGCGCGCTGGGGGTGGCCGGTGCGGTGTTCCAGCTCGTCACCCGCAACCCGCTGGGCTCCCCCGACGTCATCGGCTTCACCTCCGGGGCCGTCACCGGTGCGCTCGTGGTGCTGCTGGTGCTGCGCTCCGGCGGCTGGGCCACCTCCTTCGGCGCCCTCGCCGGCGGCGGGGTGACCGCGCTGCTCGTCTTCCTGCTGTCCACCCGCGGCGGGGTGCAGGGCTACCGGCTCATCCTCGTCGGGATCGGCGTCTCGGCCGTCCTGCAGGCCGCGAACAGCTACCTGCTGACCCGCTCGCGCGTGGAGGACGCCCAGCAGGCCCAGGTGTGGATCACCGGGTCCCTCAACGGCCGCGGCTGGGAGCAGGCCACCCCGGTGGCGATCGGGCTGGCCGTCCTGCTGCCGGTCCTGCTGCTCGCCGGGCGCTCCCTGACCCTGCTGGACCTCGGCGACGACGCGGCCCGCGCCCTGGGCGTCCACGTCGACCGCACCCGGGTCCTCGCGCTCGTCGTCGGCACCGCGCTCACCGCGCTGGCCGCGATGGCCGCCGGCCCGATCGCCTTCGTCGCCCTCGCCGCCCCGCAGGTCGCGCGCCGGCTCACCGGGGCCGTCGGTCCCGGCCTGGTCGCCGCCGGCCTCACCGGCGCGCTGCTGCTGCTGGTCAGCGACTTCGCCGCCCAGCGCCTGTTCGCCCCCACCCAGCTGCCCGTCGGCGTCATGACCGGCGCCGTCGGCGGCCTCTACCTGGCCCACCTGCTCGTCGCCCAGTGGCGTCGAGGCCGCGGCTGACCCGCACCGGACGGACGGAAGGAACCCCCATGAGCACCGGCAACCGGCTGCGCGGCGAGAACCTCACCCTGGCCTACGACGACCGCACCATCGCCTCCGGCCTCGACATCGAGATCCCCGACGGCTCCTTCACCGTCGTCATCGGGCCCAACGCCTGCGGCAAGTCGACGCTGCTGCGGTCCCTGGCGCGCATGCTCAAGCCGAAGGCCGGGCACGTCTTCCTCGACGGCCGGCAGATCCACTCCCTGCCCAGCAAGGAGGTGGCGCGCCGGCTGGGGCTGCTGCCCCAGACGGCGACGGCCCCCGACGGGATCACCGTGGCCGACCTGGTCGCCCGGGGCCGCTTCCCGCACCAGAAGCTGCTGCGCCAGTGGTCGCGCGAGGACGAGCGCGCCGTCGACGCGGCGATGGCGTGGACGCAGGTCACCGAGCTCGCCGACCGCACCGTCGACGAGCTGTCCGGCGGGCAGCGGCAGCGGGTGTGGATCGCGATGGCCCTGGCCCAGGAGACGCCGATCCTGCTGCTGGACGAGCCGACGACGTACCTCGACATCGCCCACCAGATCGAGGTCCTCAACCTGTGCGCGCAGCTGCACGAGGAGCAGGGCCGCACCATGGTCGCGGTCCTGCACGACCTCAACCACGCCACCCGGTACGCCACGCACCTCGTCGCCCTCAAGGCCGGGCGGGTCGTGGCGCAGGGCGACCCGGCCGAGGTGGTGACCGCCGAGCTCATCGAGGAGGTCTTCGGGCTGCCGTGCGTCGTCGTCCCCGACCCCGAGACGGGCACGCCCCTGGTCGTCCCGCGGGCCCGGACCAGCCGCCTGGGTCGCGACTCCCTCGCCGACGTCGCCGGGCGCGGGTCCGGGCGCGGCGTGCGCGAGTCGGCCTGACCCCGCGCTGCGGTGCGGCGGCGGGGGCGTTTAGCGTGTCGCAGGTGCCTTCCCGACACCTCGGCCGCCTCGGTCTCGTCGTGCACCCGGTCCGCGACACGGTCGAGCAGGCGCGCATCGTCGAGGCGTGGGCCCACGAGCACGGCAAGGAGGTCGTCGGTCTGCGCACCGACGCCCCCCGGCTGCCCGACTCCGTGGTCCTGGTGGGCGTGGACGAGTTCGCCGCGACCGTCGACGCCGTCGTCAGCCTCGGCGGCGACGGGACGATGCTGGGCGCGCTGCGGCTGCTCGTGGGCCGCGCGGTGCCCGTCCTGGGCGTGAACCTGGGCCACCTGGGCTTCCTCGTGGAGCTGGAACCGCGCGAGCTGCCCGCGGCGCTGGAGCGGATCGCGGCCGGGGACTTCACCGTCGAGCCGCACCTGTGCCTGCGCACCGAGCTGCGCACCGGCAGCGAGCACCGCGAGGCGGTGGCCTTCAACGACATCGCCCTGGCCCGCACCCCCGGGCGCGGGATCGTCACGGCCGCGCTGTCGGTCGCCGACCAGCGCATCGGGTACCTGCGCTGCGACGCCGTCGTCCTGGCCACCCCGACCGGGTCCACCGCGTACAGCTACGCCGCGGGCGGCCCCGTCGTCTCCCCCGGCGCCGACGCCCTGGTGGTGACGCCCGTGGCGCCGATGTCCGGCATCGGCCGGCCCATCGTCCTGGGCGTCGACGAGCCGGTCCGGCTGGAGCTGCTGGAGGGGTCCGGGCCCCCCGTCGTGGAGGTCGACGGCATCGCCGCCGGCGAGCTGCCGCCCGGCTCGGTCGTCGAGCTGCGCGTCGAGCGCGACGCCGGGCACGTCATCCGCCTCGACGCCGCCGGGCACGGGCGCCGGGCACGCGTGAAGCTCAGCCTGCTGGACCTGCCGCTGCTGCCGGAGGAGATGCTCGAGCTGGTGCCCCAGGAGCTGCGGCCCAGCGAGACCACCCGCTCCCGCTAGGGAGCGGCGGTCGCCGTGCCCGTCGGCGCGGTGAGCGCCTCCTCGCCGGTCGCGGCCTTGGCCTCCGCGCTCGCCCGCGCCCCGGCCGCGTCCGCCGACCCCGTCGGGGACGCCTGCTGCGTCGACCGGTCGGTGGAGGTCGCCGTGGCCGACGGGGACCGCGTGGCGGTGCCGTCGCCGGTGGCCGTCGGCGAGCCGGTGCCGGTGGCGGTGCCGGTGGCCGTGGGGGACCCCGTGTCCGTGGCGGTCCCGGTGGCCGTCGCGGTGGCGGTGCCCGTCGCGGTCGCCTCGGGAGTGGGGGTGTCCGTCGGCGTCGACGCCGGCGTGGCGGTGGAGCGCGGCAGCTCGTTGCCCAGGATGCCGCGGTCCTCGGTCTCGGCGGCGGTGCCGCCCTGGACGGTGGCGGCCACGCTCGTCCCGCTCACCGACTCGAACACGAAGATGCCGCCGACGCTCAGCACGAACGCGACGACCCCCAGCACCACCGCGTGCCGCGCGCGGAACCGCCGCCGCGCCGGGCCGGGCACCGGACCGGGCACCGGCGTGGGCTCGCCCTCGCCCACGGGCGGCTCGGTGCGGTCGGGGTGCTCGTCCTGCGCGGGCGGGACGGGGCCGGTGCGGCGCTCGCGGGCCCGGCGGGCCGCCTCGACGACGCGTTCCCGGCTCACGTTGAGGTAGTGCCCGTAGACCGCGGCCGCCGTGGAGGCGATGACGCTGCCGAGCGCCGCGCCGACGAGGGTGCCGTACGTGCCGAGGCTCTTGAGGCTGGCCAGCAGGAAGGCCGACGTCACCGCCGCGCCCGCTCCGCCGGCGATCTGGAGCCAGTTGATGGTCAGGGTCGTCCGCTGGGGTGTCTGCTCGCTCATGCCGTCGCCATCGTCTCACCCGGGGCCGGGGCGTCCTGGCCGCGGGACGGGAGGGTCCTGTGAAGGCGGGCTCGCGTGGCGGGGCGGGCACGGCTCGGCCACAGTGAGCGGCATGACGATCCTCGTGCAGGACCTGAACCAGTGGAAGGGCGCCCCCGTCCTCGACGTGAGCGACGCGAAGATCGGCACCCTGGCCTCGGTGTACGTCGACGCCGCCACCGACGAGTGGCTGTTCGCCGCCGTGGAGACCGGCGTCGTGGGCTTCAAGAAGGCCGTGCTCGTCCCCCTCGACGGGGCGGCCGTGGGCCGGCACGACCTGCGGGTCGCGCACTCGAAGGAGACCGTGAAGGCCGCCCCGGCGTTCGGCACGGACGACGAGCTCGGCCCCGACGACGAGCCGCGCATCTACGCCCACTACGCGATGGACTACTCCCCCGCCTCCACGCCCAGCGGCCGGCGCCTGGCCCGGCGCTGAGGGCCCCCGCGCCCGCGGCGCTCAGCCGCGGGCGCGC
Organism: Kineococcus rugosus; assembly: GCF_050871975.1. Classification (NCBI taxonomy): domain Bacteria; kingdom Bacillati; phylum Actinomycetota; class Actinomycetes; order Kineosporiales; family Kineosporiaceae; genus Kineococcus; species Kineococcus rugosus. The sequence continues at coordinate 58,543 of NZ_JBJLSJ010000019.1, forward strand.
TGCATGGCGTCGCTGACCTCGCCGACGAGCTCCTCCAGGACGTCCTCGAGGAACACCACGCCGGTCACGGTGCCGGTCTCGTCCACGACCCGGGCCAGGTGGGACCCGGTGCGGCGCATCGCCGCGAGCGCGTCCTCGACCTCCTCCCCGGCCCCGAGCGTGCCCAGGGCGCGGATCCGCTTCTCCGGCACCGGCTCGGCGTACCGGTCGGGGTGGTCGGCGGGGTCGGCGTAGAGGATGTCCTTCAGGTGCAGGTACCCGTGCAGGTCGCCGTCGGGGTCCAGCACGGGGAAGCGGCTGAACCCGGTGCGCGCGACGAGGGCCTCCACGTCGGCGGGGGTGGCGGCCGGCGGCAGGGTGCGCAGGTGCTCCAGCGGGACGGCGATGTCGCCCACGGTCCGGTCGGAGAACTCCAGCGCCCCGGTGACCAGGCCCCCGGAGTCGTCGAGCGTGCCCTCCCGGCGGGACTCGGCGACGATCGACTGCACCTCCTCGACGGTGTACGCGCTGGAGACCTCGTCCTTCGGCTCGACCTTCAGCAGCCGCAGGATCGCGTTGGTGAGGGCGTTCAGCGCCCGGATGAGCGGGCCGATGACGCGGCCGATGGCGACCAGCGGCGGCGCCAGGAGCAGCACGGCCCGGTCGGGGCCGGCGATGGAGAGGTTCTTGGGGATCATCTCCCCGACCACGACGTGCAGGTACGTCACGATCGACAGCGCGATGACGAGCGCGACCGGGTGGATGAGGAACTCCGGCAGGTGCGCGGCGTGGAAGGCCGGCTCCAGCAGGTGCGCCAGGGCCGGTTCGGCCACGGCCCCCAGCCCGAGCGAGCACAGCGTCACGCCGAGCTGGCAGGCCGCGAGCATCAGGGAGACGTGCTCCATGGCCTGCAGCGCGGACCGGGCGCGGGCGCTGGTCTCGGCGAGCGGCTCGATCTGGCTGCGGCGGGCCGACAGCACGGCGAACTCGGCCCCGACGAAGAACGCGTTGCCGAGGACGAGGAGCACCGCCAGGGCCAGGGCCGCCTGGTCGCTCACGAGGTGCCTCCGGGGCGGGTCGGGGTCCCGGCGCTGCGCGCGCCGGGGACGGGCTGGGCCGGGCCCGGCGGGTGCGGGCGCAGCCGCAGCCGCTCGACGCGGCGGCCCTCCATCCGCGCGACCCGCAGGAGCGCGCCGTCGACCTCGACCTCGTCGCCCACGGCGGGGATGCGGCCCAGGCGGGACATGACGTACCCGCCGACGGTCTCGTAGGCGGGGTCGTCGGGGACCTCGACGCCGGTGGCGTCGCGGACCTCGTCGGGACGGGCCAGGCCGGGCACGGTCCAGGACGCGTCCCGGTGCTGGCGCAGGCCCCCGCGGTCGCGGTCGTGCTCGTCGGAGACGTCGCCGACGATCTCCTCGACGAGGTCCTCCAGCGTCACGACGCCCGCGGTGCCGCCGTACTCGTCGACGACGACCGCCAGCTGCAGCCCCTTCTGCCGCAGCTGCAGCAGCAGCGGTTCCAGGGTCAGGGAGTCGGGGACGCGGCGGGCCTGGGCCATCAGGGCGGCGGCCGGGACGTCGTGGCGGCGCTCGGGCGGGACGGCCACGGCGGCCTTGAGGTGGACGACGCCGCGCACGTCGTCGTCGTCGTCGCCGGTGACGGGGAACCGGGAGTGGCCGGTCGTGCGGGCCTTGGCGACGACGTCGGCGGCGGTCTGGTCCAGGGTCACGACCTCCATCCGCACGCGGGGGGTCATGACGTCGGCGGCGGTCTGGTCGCCGAACAGCAGCGACCGGCTGATGAGGTTCGCGGTGCCCTCGTCGAGGGTGCCGAGGTCGGCGGAGCGGCGCACGAGGGCGGCCAGCTCCCTGGCCGAGCGGGCCCCGGACAGCTCCTCCTGGGGTTCGACGCCGATGCGCCGCAGGAACCAGTTGGCGCTGCCGTTCAGGACGCGGATCAGCGGGCCGGTGAACCACGTGAAGCCCCGCTGCAGCGGCGCGACGACCCCGGCGGTGGCCAGCGGGACGGACAGGGCGAGGTTCTTGGGGACCAGTTCGCCGACGACCATGGAGAACACCGCGGCGACGACGACGCTGACGATCCCGGCGACCGTGTCGGCGGGCCCGGCCCCCAGGCCCAGTCCGGTCAGCGGCCCGTTGAGCAGCGCGGCGAGGGAGGGTTCGGTGAGGTACCCGAGGAGCAGGGTCGTGAGGGTGATGCCGACCTGCGCGCCGGACAGCTGCGTGGACAGGGTGCGCAGCGCGGGCAGCACCCCGGCGGCCCGGCGGTCGCCGTCCTCGACGGCCTTCTCGACGGTGAACCGGTCGAGGGTGACGAACGCGAACTCGGCCGCGACGAAGACGGCGGTGCCGAGGGTGAGCAGGACGCCCACCAGCAGCAGCAGCCACTCGGTCAGCACGGGAGGTCCGCCGAGCCGGTGGCGGTGGGGGGTTCCGGGTCGGCCCGGGGATCTGAGCTCATGACCCCGCCGATGGTAGACGGTGGCGCGCGGCCGGGCAGCCGGGAGGGACGGGGTGTCAGAACAGCGTGTCCCCGGCGAGGAACGTCTCCAGCGGGGTGACGCAGCGGCGCGCGGCCCGCAGCAGCGAGTCGTGCCCGCAGCCGCCGGCCACCAGCGCCGTCGCGCTCGGCACGGCGGCGGCCATCGCGTGGGCGGCCTCGGCGAAGTACGCGGGCGAGCGCTCCCCGGTGAGCAGCAGCGCGCGGGCGGGCAGGTCGGCGTAGACCTCGGCGGGCCCGTCGAACTGCAGGCCGGCGCGGGTCTCGGCGAGGACCTGCGGCAGCCGGGCGGCGGTGGAGCGGCCCCACTCGGTGCGGGCCAGGACCCCGCCGAGCAGCCGCTGGACCCGCTCGGAGCGCACGGCCTGCAGCGAGGAGGTCCGCAGGTGCCGGTCGAGGTGAGCCAGGGCCAGGTCGGGTGAGCCGGTCGCCAGGGCCCGGGCGGCCTGCTCGATGGCCTCCTCGGGCACCGACCCGTCGATGGGCAGCACGGCGTCGTAGACGGCGACGCGGTCGACGCAGCGCTCCAGCAGCCCAGCGGTGGCCAGCAGCGCGACGAGCCCCCCGAGGCCGTGCCCCAGGACGAGCCGGGCCCCGGTGCGGGTCAGCACCGCGCCCAGCAGGGCGACGTCGTCGGCGACGGCGTAGCGGGCGCCGCCGCGGCCGGTGTGCTCGCGCTCGTAGCGGTGCACGGTGAACCGGGCCGCGAGGCGGTCGGCGAGGCGGGTGTAGTCGGCGGCCGCGCGGGTGCCGTGCACGAGGACGAGGCCGGGACCGGTCCCGGTCGTGGTGACGTCCACGGGCGACCCGTCGGCCCGGCGCACGCCCTCGAGGATCAAGCGGTCACCACCCCGCGGGCAGCGGGCGACCCTCGTCGTAGCCGGCCGGGGACTGCAGGCCGACGACGGCGCGCTCGGCGAACTCGGGCACCGTGCGGGCGCCGACGTACGTGAAGGAGGACCGCACCCCGGAGGTGATCTGGTCGAGCAGGTCCTCCACGCCGGGCCGGTGCGGGTCCAGGTGCATGCGCGAGGAGGAGATGCCCTCCTCGAACAGGCCCTTGCGGGCGCGCTGGAACGGGGAGTCGGCGCGGGTGCGGGCCGCGACGGCGCGCGCGGAGGCCATGCCGAAGCTCTCCTTGTACTCGCGGCCGTCGGCGTCGACGGCGAGGTCGCCGGGGCTCTCGTGGGTGCCGGCGAACCAGGAGCCCACCATCACCTGCGAGGCGCCGGCGGCCAGCGCGAGGGCGACGTCGCGCGGGTGCCGGACCCCGCCGTCGGCCCAGACGTGCCCGCCGAGCTCGCGGGCGGCGGCGGCGCACTCCAGGACGGCGGAGAACTGCGGGCGCCCGACGCCGGTCATCATCCGGGTGGTGCACATGGCGCCGGGGCCGACGCCGACCTTGACGATGTCGGCGCCGGCCTCCAGCAGGTCGCGGACCCCCTGGGCGGTCACGACGTTCCCGGCGACCACCGGGACCTGCGGGTCCAGGGCGCGCACGGCCCGCAGCGCGTCGAGCATCTTCTCCTGGTGCCCGTGCGCGGTGTCGACGACGAGGGTGTCGATCCCGGTGTCCAGCAGCGCCTTCGCGGTGGCGGCGACGTCGCCGTTGATGCCGACGGCCGCGGCCACGCGCAGCTTCCCGCGCCCGTCGAGGGCCGGGGCGTAGACGGTGGAGCGCAGGGCGCCGGTGCGGGTGAGGGCGCCCACGAGGCGGCCCTCGCGCACGACGGGGGCGAACCGGCGGCGGGTGTCGTGCAGGACGCCGAAGGCGGACTCGAGGTCGTCCTCGACGGCGGCGTCGACGGTCACCGGCTCGCGGCTCATCACGGTGCCGACCTGGGTGAAGCGGTCGACGTCGGCGCAGTCGGCGGGGGTGACGACGCCCAGGACGTGGCGCCGGTCGTCCAGGACGACGGCCGCGCCGTGCGACCGCTTGGGGATCAGGGCCAGGGCGTCGGCGACGGTGTCGTGCTCGTGCAGCACGACGGGGGTCTCGAAGACGGGGTGGCGGTCCTTGACCCAGGCCACGACCTCGGCGACGACGTCGAGCGGCAGGTCCTGGGGCAGGACGGCCATCCCGCCGCGGCGGGCGACGGTCTCGGCCATCCGGCGGCCGGAGACGGCCGTCATGTTGGCGACGACGACGGGCACGGTGGTGCCGGTGCCGTCGTGGGTGGACAGGTCCACGTCGAGGCGGGAGGTCACCTGCGAGCGCGACGGCGCGAGGAACACGTCGCTGTAGGTGAGGTCGTGCTCGGGCTGGCGGCCGTCGAGGAAGTGCACGCGCACAGCGTAGGACGGCCCGGCGCGGCGGAGAGGGTGTGCAGGGGTCGTGCACACCGGGGGCGGGGCGGCCGCGGCCGGGCCCGGGGCGGCGGGGGCGGTCCTACGCTGGCGGTCATGAGCATCGGAACCCCCTCGGCCCAGGGCGGGCCCGGCGGCCAGCACGGCCCGGCCGCTCCCGCGCGCACGGCCGTGGTCGTCGAGGACGAACCCACGATCGCCGACGCGGTGGCCCGTCGGCTGCGCGCCGAGGGGTACGCGGTGGAGACCGCCGGCGACGGCCCCGGCGGGGTCGAGCTGTGCGAGCGGGTGAACCCCGACGTGGTGGTGCTGGACGTCATGCTGCCGGGGTTCGACGGCCTGGAGGTGTGCCGCCGGGTGCAGGCCTCGCGGCCGGTGCCGGTCCTGATGCTCACGGCGCGCGACGACGAGACCGACAAGCTCGTGGGGCTGGGCGTCGGCGCGGACGACTACATGACGAAGCCGTTCTCGATGCGCGAGCTGGTGGCCCGGGTGAACGGCCTGGTGCGCCGGGTCGAGCGCGCCCGCGCGCTGGTCGGGGCCCCGGAGCCGACCTCGGAGGCGATGCGCTTCGAGGTCTCCGACGGCGAGCTGGAGATCGACCGCGCGCAGCGGCGGGTCCGGCGGGCCGGCGCGGAGGTCCACCTGACGCCCACGGAGTTCGACCTGCTGGTGTGCCTGGCCGAGTCCCCGCGCACGGTGCTGACCCGGGAGAAGCTGCTGGAGGAGGTCTGGGACTGGGTCGACGCCTCGGGCACCCGGACGGTCGACAGCCACGTGAAGGCGCTGCGCCGCAAGCTGGGCGCGGACCTGGTCCGCACGGTGCACGGCGTCGGGTACGCGTTCGAGCCGACCGGCGGTCAGGAGGCCCCGTGACGGGTCCCCAGCGGCAGCCGCAGGAGCCGGTCGGGACGGGGCTGACGGGCCCCATCCCGATCAGCGGGGCGGCGCACGACGCGCGCGTGCGGGCGGCCAAGGCCGCGGACCGGACGGCCACGCGCCGGCCGTGGCCGGACGTGCGCCCGCTGGACCCGGTGCACTCGATCAAGACGAAGCTGGCGCTGCTGGTGGCGGCGTCGGTGACGATGGCCTCGCTGCTGGTGTGGGCGGGGCTGCGGCTGGCGGAGATCCACATCGGCCCGCGGTACACGCTGCCGGCCTCGATCGTGGTGACGCTGGTGTTCACGCAGCTGCTGGCGCGGGGCATGACGTCGCCGCTGCGGGAGATGACGGCGGCGGCGCGCGCGATGGCGCGGGGGGACTACTCGCGGCGGGTGCGCTCGACGTCGAGCGACGAGGTCGGGGAGCTGGCGGACGCCTTCAACCGGATGGCCGAGGACCTGGAGGCGGTGGACCGGGAGCGCCGGGAGCTGGTGGCGAACGTCAGCCACGAGCTGCGGACGCCGGTCTCGGCGCTGCACGCGGTGATGGAGAACCTCGTCGACGGGGTGACCGAGCCGGACCACGAGACGCTGAACACGGCGCTGGCGCAGACCGAGCGGCTGGGCCGGCTGGTGGAGCAGCTGCTGGACCTGTCCCGCCTGGACGCGGGGGCGGTGGAGCTGGACCGGGAGTACCTGGAGCTGGAGCCCTTCCTGGGGCAGGCGACGCGGGCGATGTCGATGACGGGCCGGGACGTGGAGTTCGTCCTGGACGTGGACCCGCCGGGCCTGCAGGTGCTGGTGGACTCCGCGCGGCTGCACCAGGTGGTGGCGAACCTGCTGGACAACGCCTCGCGGCACTCCCCGCCGGGCGGGAAGGTGTTCGTCTCGGCGCGCGCGGTGGGTCAGGTCGTGCGGATCACGGTGCAGGACCAGGGGCCGGGGATCGCCGACGCCGACCGCGAGCGGGTGTTCGAGCGCTTCCAGCGCGGCAGCTCGCGGACGGACGGCGGGACGGGGCTGGGGCTGGCGATCGCGCGCTGGGCGGTGCAGCTGCACGGCGGGACGATCCGGGTGGCGCCGACGCCGGAGGAGGGCGGGTGCCGGATCGACGTGCACCTGCCGCGAGCCCTGGACGAGACACCCACGGTCACCGGTCGGTGACGTTGGGTGTGACGAGGGTCGCAGGTCCCGTCGTGGCGCGGCCGCAGGGCGGCGGGCGACCGCATACCACACGGGGATAGGGTAGTCGTGCGCCCGCAGTCGGAGAAATCACGAACGAGGAAGAAGGCGACACCGCCGTGCCTCAACAGCCCTCGCACCACGAGGACAAGATCGCAGCGACCTTCGGTCCGAACGAATGGCTCGTCGACGAGCTGTACGAGCAGTACAAGGCCGACAAGAACTCCGTCGACCAGGCGTGGTGGGACTTCTTCGAGGACTACTCCCCCGCCGAGAACCCGGCCGGCACGACCCGGTCGGTGACCCCCGCGGCCAACGGCAACGGCAACGGCCAGGCGCCCGCGCAGCCGCCCGTCGCGCCGGCCAGGACCGAGGCCCCGGTGGCGGCACCGGCCCCGTCCGCCCCCGCCGCCCCGCAGCCGGCGCCGAAGGCCGCCCCGCAGCCGGCGCCGAAGGCCGCCGCGCAGCCGGCGCCGAAGGCCGCTCCCGCGCCGAAGGCCGAGCCGCAGACCGAGCCGGTGCCCGCAGCCAAGACCGAGCCGCAGGCGAAGCCGGCGACCGACCCGCACCCGGCCACCGACGTCGTCTCCCCGCTGCGCGGCCCCGCCGCGCGCGTGGTGACCAACATGGAGGACTCCCTCGAGGTCCCCACGGCGACCAGCGTGCGCGCGGTCCCGGCCAAGCTGCTGGTCGACAACCGCATCGTCATCAACAACCACCTCAAGCGGGCCCGCGGCGGGAAGGTCTCCTTCACCCACCTCATCGGCTTCGCCGTCGTCGAGGCGCTGGCGGCCATGCCGTCGATGAACGCGGCCTACACGACCGACGCCAAGGGCAAGCCCGCCGTCCTGCAGCCGGCGCACGTCAACCTCGGCATCGCGATCGACCTGCCCAAGCCCGACGGCTCGCGCCAGCTCATGGTCCCCGCGGTCAAGGAGTGCGAGACCAAGAACTTCGCGGAGTTCTGGAGCGCCTACGAGGACGTCGTGCGCCGCGCCCGCGGCGGCAAGCTCACCGCCGACGACTTCGCCGGCACCACGATCAGCCTGACCAACCCGGGCACGATCGGCACCGTCCACTCGGTGCCGCGCCTGGTCAAGGGCCAGGGCGCGATCATCGGCGTCGGCGCGATGGAGTACCCGGCCGAGTACCAGGGCGCCAGCGAGGAGACGCTGACCCGCCTGGCCGTCAGCAAGGTCATCACGCTGACGTCGACGTACGACCACCGCATCATCCAGGGCGCCGGCTCGGGCGAGTTCCTGCGGATCGTGCACACCAAGCTGCTGGGCGAGGACGGGTTCTACGACCGCGTCTTCCAGGCCCTGCACATCCCGTACCAGCCCATCCGCTGGACGCCGGACATCTCGATCAGCCACGACGACCAGCTGAACAAGACCGCGCGGCTGGTCGAGCTGATCCACGCCTTCCGGGTGCGCGGGCACCTCATGGCCGACACCGACCCGCTGGAGTACCGGCAGCGGATGCACCCCGACCTCGAGATCGAGACCCACGGCCTGACGCTGTGGGACCTCGACCGGGAGTTCCCCACCGGGGGCTTCGGCGGCAAGGCGCACATGAAGCTGCGCGACATCCTCGGCGTCCTGCGCGACTCGTACTGCCGCACCGTCGGCATCGAGTACATGCACATCCAGGAACCCGAGCAGCGCAAGTGGATCCAGGACCGCGTCGAGCGCCCCTACGCCAAGCCGACCGCGGCCGAGCAGCTGCGCATCCTGCGCCGGCTCAACGCCGCCGAGGCGTTCGAGACGTTCCTGCAGACGAAGTACGTGGGGCAGAAGCGGTTCAGCCTCGAGGGCGGTGAGTCCGTCATCGCGCTGCTGGACGGCCTGCTCTCGCGCGCCGCGTCCGCGGGGATGGACGAGGTCTGCCTGGGCATGGCCCACCGCGGCCGCCTCAACGTGCTCACGAACATCGCCGGCAAGAGCTACTCGCAGGTGTTCCGCGAGTTCGAGGGCATGCAGGACCCCCGCACGGTCCAGGGCTCGGGCGACGTGAAGTACCACCTGGGCACCGAGGGCACGTTCACGGGCGAGGACGGCGAGCAGACGAAGGTCTACGTCGCGGCGAACCCGTCCCACCTCGAGGCGGTCGACCCGGTGCTGGAGGGGGTGGCGCGGGCCAAGCAGGACCGCATCAACCTCGGCGGCGCCTCGTTCCCCGTGCTGCCGGTCCTCATCCACGGCGACGCCGCGTTCGCCGGTCAGGGCGTGGTCGCCGAGACGCTCAACCTGTCGCAGCTGCGCGGGTACCGCACGGGCGGCACGGTGCACGTCGTCATCAACAACCAGGTCGGGTTCACCACCGCCCCGGCGTCGTCGCGCTCGTCGTTCTACTGCACCGACGTCGGCCGGATGATCCAGGCGCCGATCTTCCACGTGAACGGCGACGACCCCGAGGCGTGCGTCCGGGTGGCGCAGCTGGCGTTCGAGTTCCGCCAGGAGTTCGACAAGGACGTCGTCATCGACATGGTCTGCTACCGCCGCCGCGGCCACAACGAGGGCGACGACCCCTCGATGACGCAGCCGCTGATGTACAACCTCATCGAGAAGAAGCGCTCGGTGCGCAAGAGCTACACCGAGGGCCTCATCGGCCGCGGCGACATCTCGGTCGAGGAGGCCGAGGAGGCGCTGCGCGACTACTCGGCGCAGCTCGAGCGGGCGTTCGCCGAGACCAAGGGCACCGTCAACGGCGGCTCCGGGGACGGCGACAGCCGCGGCGGGCTGGAGAAGCCGTCGGCGCAGGAGGCCGACGAGCAGAAGCCGGCCCAGGCGCGCGAGACGGCGGTCGACGCGGCCGTCCTCAAGCACATCGGCCAGGTCCAGGCGAACCCGCCGGCCGGTTTCACCGTCCACCCCAAGCTGCGGCAGCTGCTGGACAAGCGCGAGCAGATGTCCACCGAGGGCGGCATCGACTGGGGCTGGGGCGAGCTGCTGGCCTTCGGCTCGCTGCTCATGGAGGGCACCCCGATCCGGCTGTCCGGGCAGGACTCCCGCCGCGGCACGTTCGTGTCCCGGCACGCGGTGCTGACCGACCGGGTCACCGGCGCGGAGTGGACCCCGCTGCTCTACCTGGGCCGCGAGGGCGCCGAGCAGGCGAAGTTCTGGATCTACGACTCCCTGCTGTCGGAGTACGCGGCGATGGGGTTCGAGTACGGGTACTCCGTGGAGCGCCCCGACGCGCTGGTGCTGTGGGAGGCGCAGTTCGGCGACTTCTTCAACGGCGCGCAGACCGTCATCGACGAGTTCATCGCCGCCGGTGAGCAGAAGTGGGGCCAGCGCTCCTCGGTCGTGCTGCTGCTGCCGCACGGGTACGAGGGCCAGGGCCCGGACCACTCCTCGGGCCGCATCGAGCGGTTCCTGCAGCTGTGCGCCGAGGACAACATGACGGTCGCGGTTCCCTCCACCCCGGCCAGCTACTTCCACCTGCTGCGCCGGCAGGCCTACGCCCGGCCCCGCAAGCCGCTGATCGTCTTCACCCCGAAGTCGATGCTGCGCCTGAAGGCCGCGACGTCCAGCGTGGAGGACTTCACCACCGGGACCTTCCAGGAGGTCGTCGGCGACCAGGGCGGGCTGGACCCGGCGAAGGTCGACCGCGTGCTGCTGTGCTCGGGCAAGGTCTACTGGGACCTCGTGGCCGAGCGCACCGCCCGCGGCGACACCGCCACGGCCATCGTCCGACTCGAGCAGCTCGCCCCGCTGCCGGTGCAGCAGGTGCTGGCGGTCCTGTCCCGGTTCCCGGACGCCGAGCCGGTCTGGGTGCAGGAGGAACCGGCCAACCAGGGCGGCTGGTGGCACGTCGCGATGGGCCTGTTCCCGTCGCTGGCGGCCAAGCTGCGGCTCGTCTCGCGGCCCGCGTCGGCCTCGCCGGCGGCCGGGTCGGCCAAGCGGCACCAGGCCGAGCAGCGGCGGATCGTCGAGGAGGCGTTCGCCCGCTGACCGGCCCCGGCACCAGGACCCCGTCACCCGTCGCGGGTGACGGGGTCCGTGCGTGGGAGCGACTATCCTCGCCCCGACACCCCGCCCCCCACGACCGAGGAGCACCACCCGCGTGAGCGAGGACCTGCAGTGAACGGCCGCTACGACGTGCGGGTGTGCCTGATCGGCGACGAGTTCGTGACCGGGGTCGGGGACCCCCGCGCCCTGGGTTGGGTCGGCCGCGTGTCGGCCCGCACCCCCCGCGAGGACCGCGACGTCACCTTCTTCCCGCTCGGGGTCCCCGGCGAGACGACCACCGAGCTGAACAACCGCTGGCGCGAGGAGACCTCCCGCCGGTTCGTCGGCGGCGACGAGCACCGCCTCGTGGTGGGGCTGGGCCACGCCGACCTGGACGCGGGCACCACCCTGGCCCGCAGCCGCCTCAACCTGGCCAACGTCCTGGACGAGTGCGAGGCGCGGGGCCTGCCGACCCTCGTGGTGGGCCCGACCCCGGTCTCCGACGCCGAGCGCAACGAGCGCATCGGGGACCTGGCCGACGCGTTCGCCGACGTCTGCGCGCGCCGCCGGATCGCCTACGTCGACACGTTCTCCCCGCTGCTGGAGCACGAGGACTGGTACGCCGACCTCGCCGCCTCCGACGGCGTCCACCCCGGGCAGGCCGGGTACGGGCTGCTGGCGTGGCTGGTGCTGCACAGCGGCTGGTACGACTGGCTGGGCGTCCCCCAGCCCTGAGGCGGCGGCGGTGGAGCTGTCCGAGGGGGAACCGCCCGCGGGCCCGTGGCGGCCGGCGTCGCCCGCCGACGTCCTGGACGCGGTGGGCACCGGGGTCGTCGCGGTGGACGGGCGCAGCGCCTCCGGCAAGTCCACCCTGGCCGCTCTCCTGCACGCCGAGGCCCGGCGCCGGGGTCTGACGTCGGTGGTCGTGCACACCGACGACCTCGCCTGGCACCACTCGTTCTTCGACTGGGCCGACCTGCTCGTCGACGGCGTCCTGGCCCCGCTGCGGCGGGGCCAGGACGTGTCCTTCACCCCGCCGGGCTGGGCCCCGCACGGGCGCGCCGGGTCCCTCGACGTGCCCGCCGGGACCGACCTCGTGCTCGTCGAGGGCGTGGGCGCGGGCCGGCGGGAGGCGTCGGCGCTCCTCGACGCGCTCGTGTGGGTGCAGTCCGACCGCGCCCTGGCCCGGGTCCGCGGCCTGGAGCGCGACGTCGCCTCCGGCGTCAACGGCGACCGCGCCGCGGCCGAGGCGTTCTGGGACGAGTGGGAGCGGGCCGAGCGGCCGTTCCTGGCCGGTCAGCGGCCCTGGGAGCGGGCCGGGCTGGTCGTCGCGGGCACCCCGGTGCTCGACCTGCCCCCCGGGCTGCTGGCCGTCAGCCCGGGAGCCGGCGCCAGTAGCGCTCCGGGGCGTCCAGGAAGAAGCGCCAGTCCCGGACCAGCGGCAGGTCCTCCCACTGCGCGCGGGTGATCCCGTCGGGGCCGACCTGCAGGATCCGCGCCCCCGGCAGCGCCGTCAGCAGCGGGGAGTGCGTCGCGCACAGCACCTGACGGCCCTGCGCGGCCATCGCGGCGAAGGACCGGCCCAGGACCAGCTGGTTGGTGAACGACAGCGCCGACTCCGGCTCGTCGAGCAGCAGCAGCCCCACCTGCCGCATCCACGCGGCGTCCAGCACGTCGAGGAACGACTCGCCGTGGCTGCGGCGGTGCAGGTCCGCGTGGGCCGGCGACCCGACGTCGTGCAGCCAGGAGTAGAACCGGTGCGTCGTCTCGGCGCGCAGGAAGAAGACCTCCCGGTGGCGGGAGGTGCCGCGCACCACCTGCAACCGGTCCCCCAGCCCCGACGCGTCGACCGGGGCCTGCTCGCGGCCGGGCGCGTGCCGACGCAGGCCGCCCTCGGCGTGCACCCCCAGGGCCTGCGCGATCCCCTCCACCAGCGTGGACTTGCCCGCCCCGTTCTCCCCGACCAGGAACGTCACCCCGGCCGGGACGTCGAGACCGCTGGTCAGCAGCTGCGCCACGGCCGGGACGGCGTCCGGCCAGCGCCCGGGGTCCGGGCGGGTCCCGGCGGCCGGTCCCACGCGGCGCAGCAGGCGGTCGGGCTGGCGGGAGGGGCGTCCGGGCGCGGTCACGGGCCCAGCCTGCCGGGCCGCTCGGACGGTCCCGCCGGGGCCCGTCGAGAGCCCGTCGGGAGCCCGTCGCGGGGCCCTCGCGTGTGACGACCGGGTGACGAACGGGTTTCGCGCGGTGCGCGGTGCGCGGACGGGCGTTCACCTGGTCCACACTGTGCACGCTCCACACCCGTACCCCGGAGGTCCCCCCGTGTCTGCTCGTCCCACCACCCGCCGCCGGATCGTGGGCGCCCTCGGTGCCCTGACCGTCGCGGGCCTGACCGCCGCCGGCTGCGGCTCCGACACCCTCTCGGGTGGCGCCGGCAGCTCCTCGACCACGACGTCCGCCGCCACCGCCTCGGCCGACCCCGCGCTGAAGGCGATGCTGCCGCAGTCCGTGCAGGACTCCGGCGTCCTGCGCGTCGGCACGAACGCCGAGTACGCCCCCAACGAGTTCCTCGACGGCACCGAGGTCGTCGGGATGGACATCGACGTCATGAACGCCGTCGCCGCCAAGCTCGGCGTGCGCGCCGAGTTCTCCGACGCCAGCTTCGACACCCTGCTCACCGGGGTCGTCAGCAACCGCTACGACGCCGCGATCTCCTCGTTCACCATCAACGCCGAGCGCGTGGCGCAGGTGAACATGGTCCAGTACTTCGAGGCCGGCACCCAGTGGGTCGTCGCCAAGGGCAACCCCGACGGCATCGACCCCGACGCCGCCTGCGGGAAGATCGTCTCGGTGCAGACCGGCACCACCCAGTCCGACGACGACCTGCCGGCCCGGCAGAAGGCCTGCGCCGACGCCGGCCAGCCCGAGATCCAGGTCCTGTCCTTCGACTCCCAGGAGGACGCCACCACGGCCGTCGTCCAGGGCCGCGCCGCCGCGATGCTCGCCGACTCCCCCGTCGCCGCGTACGCCGTGGAGCAGACCGGCGACCAGCTGGAGCTGGCCGGTGACGTCTACGACTCCGCGCCCTACGGCATCGTCGTCCCCAAGGCCGAGACCGGCGCCGCCGAGGCGATCTCCAAGGCTCTCGCCGCGATCGCCGAGGACGGCTCCTACGAGGCCGCGCTGGCGCCGTGGGGCGGTGAGACCGGCGCCGTGACCGAGTTCCCGGTCAACCCCGCCGCGTCGTGACGACCCCCGGTCACCAGGACGAGGAGGAGCGCCCCGGCCGCATCGACGCGGTCGAGGTGCGCCACCCGTGGCGCTGGGTGGCGCTCGCGGTCATCGCGGTGCTCGCGCTCATGCTGCTGCACCTGCTGCTCACCAACGACAACTTCGACTGGCCGTTCACCCTGGAGGTGATGAACCAGACGATCGTCATCCGCGGCTTCCTGATCGGGACGCTGTTCACCACGGTGTGCGCCATGGTCATCGGGATCGTCGGCGGGGTGCTGCTGGCGATCCTGCGGCTGTCCGACAACCGGGTCCTGTCGTCGGTGTCGTGGGTGTTCACCTGGTTCTTCCGGGCGGTGCCCCGGTACGTGCTGCTGTCCATCACCGGCGGGCTCGGGGCGCTGTTCGCGACGGGGCTGTCGATCGGCGTCCCGTTCGACTTCCTGCTCACGCAGTGGTTCGGCACGCCGGACCTGCGGCTGCTGACGGTGTCGCAGACGACGCTGTACGCCCTGTTCGGCGGGGTGTTCGGCGGCATCCTCGGCCTCGGCTTCTCCGAGGCGGCGTACATGGCCGAGATCGCCCGCGCCGGGATGCTCAGCGTCGATCGCGGCCAGCACGAGGCGGCCGAGGCCCTGGGCATGTCGAAGGGGCTCGCGATGCGCCGGGTGATCCTGCCGCAGGCGATGCGCGTCATCGTGCCGCCCACCGGCAACGAGGTCATCGCCATGCTCAAGGACACCTCGCTGCTGGCGGCGATCCCGGTGTCCACCGAGCTGTTCTTCCGGGTCAGCCAGATCAAGAACCGCACGTTCGAGGTCATGGCCGGGAACATGGCGGCCGTCGCGTACTACCTCATCGCGACGTCGATCCTCATGGTCGGCCAGTACTTCCTGGAGAAGCGGTTCAGCCGCGGCTACGGCACCGGGCCCGCGCGGCGCACCACCGCCGCCGGGGTCGCCATGGGCCCGGGGGGTGCGAAGTGAGCGAACCCCTCGTCAAGGCGCGCAACGTCCAGAAGAGCTTCGGGCACGTCGAGGTCCTCAAGGGCGTCGACCTCGACGTCCACGCGGGGCAGGTCGTGTGCCTGCTCGGGCCGTCGGGGTCGGGCAAGACGACGTTCCTGCGCTGCATCAACTCCCTGGAGCGCATCGAGGCCGGCCGCATCTGGGTCGACGGGGAGCTGGTGGGGCTGGCCGAGCGCGGCGGGCGGCTGCACCGGCTGACCGACAAGGAGATCGCCCAGCAGCGCCGGGACATCGGCATGGTGTTCCAGCGGTTCAACCTGTTCCCGCACATGAGCGCGCTGGAGAACGTCGTCGAGGCGCCCGTCCGGGTCCGCGGGGTGCCCCGGGCGCAGGCGCGGCAGCGGGCGCTGGAGCTGCTCGACCGGGTGGGCCTGGCCGACCGGGCCGGCAACTACCCGGCCCAGCTGTCCGGCGGGCAGCAGCAGCGCGTCGCGATCGCGCGGGCGCTGGCGATGCAGCCCAAGCTCATGCTGTTCGACGAGCCGACGTCGGCGCTGGACCCCGAGCTCGTCGGGGAGGTCCTCACCGTCATGCGGGAACTGGCCGCGGACGGCACGACGATGCTCGTCGTGACCCACGAGGTCGCCTTCGCCCGCGACGTCGCCGACCAGGTGGTGTTCATGGACGGCGGGGTCGTCGTCGAGCGCGGCGCACCGGCCGACGTCATCGTGAACCCGCGCGAGGACCGCACCCGGTCGTTCCTCGCGCGGATGCTCAAGGACGCGTAGGGCGGTCCTCCCGCACGCCCGGCCGGCGTGCGGGAGGGGACCCTCCTAGGCGTCCAGGGGCCGGGTCAGCGCCGACTCCCCCGCCGCCCAGCGGGCCATCACGTGCTCGCCGAGGAGGTCGTCGATGAAGGTCGCCGCCTGCATGCCGAACACCACGTCCGCGGCCATCGCCGGGTCGTCGGCGACCAGCGGCGCGATGATCTGGTGGCGCACCACCTGCTCGTGGACGGCGTCCGCCTCCACGTGCTCGGCGTAGAACTCCACGGTCGCCGGGCCGCAGCCCAGGCGCTGCGCGGCCGCCACCAGGCGGGCCGACCCCGGCGAGGACGTCAGCTCCACCACCGCGAACTGCCCCACGAGCGCGCCGCGCAGGTCGCGGTGCAGACCGGCCAGCGACATGAAGTTCACCTCGGCCAGCACGGGGGCCGGCGCGTGGTCCAGGTAGGAGCCGTACTCGTCGCTCAGCCCCAGCTCGAGCATCATGTCGCCCCACAACCGGGCGTGCATGCGCTCGGGGCGGCCCGCGCCGTACTCGTCGTGCTCGACGGTGACCAGCGCGGCCTTCGCCGCGCCCTCCAGGCGGGGGATCACCCAGGCCTGCGGGTCGGCCTCCTTCAGGTGGTACGTCGAGCGCAGCGCCACGTACTCCCGCAGCTGCCACAGCTCCCCCCGCCGGCGCAGGTGGTGCGAGACCCCGCGCGCGGCGGGGTCCTCGGTGACCAGCGCGGCGATCGCCCCCGCGACGTCGTCCCCGCCCGGGACGGCGGCCCGCAGCGCCTGCAGGAACCGCAGCTCCAGCACCCGCCGCAGCGCCAGCAGGTCCGGGTCCCACTCCAGGTCGGCCGCGACCCCGGCGAACCCGCGGTAGTGCAGCTCGTAGCAGGAGTACAGGGCCAGCTGCAGGTCGTCGCCGAACGGGTCGGCGGTGGTCAGCTCGTCCTCGGCGACCACCAGGGGGTGCCCCCGCAGGTACGCCAGGACGGCCGCGCTCAGCGGCCCCCGGTCGGCGGGCAGCGACGGGCCGCGGGTCAGGACGGTGGCGGTGCTCACGGCTTCTCCTCCGGTTCGGGCGTGGCGTCCGCGGGCCCGGCGGTGCGGGCAGCCGGGCGGCCGCGGTGGCTGGTGTCGCACAGGGGGTAGCGGGCGCTGCGGCGGCACACGCACAGCGCGGTGACGGGCCGGTCCGAGCGGACCCGCCGGCCGTCCGGCAGGTCGATGTCGACCGGCCCCTCGAGCAGGACGGGGCCGTCGTCGCTGACCAGGACGCGGGCGACCCGTTCGGCACCCATCAGGCGGCCTCGCCCGCCGGCGGCCGGACCGCCTCGACCACCACGAGCTCCTCGTGGGTCTGCCCGGGAGCCAGCAGGCCCCGGGCGCGCAGGGCGTCGGCGCGCGCGGTCATCACCGGGCCGAAGGGCTCGTCCGCCCGGGCCACCACGTCGGCGCGCAGCCCCCGCGCCCGCAGCCGCTCCAGGGTCGCGGCCTCCCCCGCCAGGACCGAGTGGACCATCAGCAGCCGGCCGCCGGGGACGAGCACGTCGCCGACCCGGTCGCAGATCCGGTCGATCACGGCCCGGCCGTCGCGGCCGGCGTCCCAGGACCGCCCCGGGCGGTGCCGGGGCAGGGCGTCGGTCGCGGCCGGGACGTAGGGCGGGTTGGCCAGGACGACGTCGAAGGTGCGCCCGGCCACCGGCGCGAACAGGTCGCCGCGCAGGACCGTCAGCGGCGCCCGGTGCAGCCGGCCGTTGAGCCGGGCGGTCAGGACCGACCGCCACGAGATGTCGACGGCCGTCACCGTCCGCGCCCCGGCGCGCGCCGCGGCCACCGCGAGGGACCCGCCGCCGGTGCCGACGTCGAGGACGTCGCGGCCCACGACGCTGCCGCGCTCGCGGACCGTGCGGGCCAGCAGGAAGGTGTCGCCCTGCGCGGGGTAGGTGCCGGGCAACCGCAGCACCGGCCGGTGCAGCTGCAGGGACAGGGCCGGGGTCCGGTGGGACGCCGGGGGCAGGGAGGTCGTCATGGAGGGCTCTCCGTCAGGGGTGGCGCACGCTGCTGCGTCTCCCCGCCAGCCTGCCACCAGGACCGGCTCCCGCACCCCGGAGCCCTCCCCGGAGCACCCGCGGGCGCCCCGCCTCAGGCCGGGGCGACCGCGATCTCCTCCGACACCGCCCGGGACACGCACGGCATGAGGTGCCCGGCCCGCTCGTCGGCGCTCAGGACGAGGTCGCGGTGGTCCACGTCGCCGCGCACCAGGCGCAGCCGGCAGGTGCCGCAGGTGCCGGACTCGCAGGAGGCCTCGAGCTCGATCCCGGCGTCCCGCAGGGCGCCCAGCAGGGTCCGCTCGGCCGGGACCGGCACCCGCGCCCCCGTCGGCTCCCAGACCGCCGTGAACGGCGTGCGCCGGCCGCCGAGGGCGTCGACGCCGGCGAAGTCCTCGACGTGGACGCGGCTGGGGCGCCAGTGCGCCGTGAGGGCCCGGACCTCCTCGACGAGCGCGGTGGGGCCGCAGCAGTAGACGCGGGCGTCGTCGTCAGGGTGCTCCAGGTACGGCCACAGGTCGAGGCGGCCGTGCGTCGCGCTGTGGTGCAGCAGCGTCCCGTCGGCGCCGAACTCGTCGAGGAAGGCCGTCTCCCCCGGCTCCCGGGTCAGGTAGAGCAGCTCGACCTGCGCCCTGCCGCGGGCGCGCAGCTCGGCGACCATCGCCCGGACCGGGGTGATGCCGATGCCGCCGGCGATGAACAGGTACCGCTTCGCGGGCCGCAGCGCGAAGCCGTTGGCCGGCCAGGTGACCTCCAGGACGTCGCCCACGCGGACGTCGTCGTGCATGCTGACCGACCCCCCGCGCCCGCCGGGGTCGCGGCGCACGCAGACGACGTACTCGCGCGGGGCGCGGCCGCCGGCCTCGACGAGGCTGTAGCTGCGGCGCTGCCCGCCGGGGGTGGTGATCGTGACGTGGGCCCCGCCGCGGTAGCCGGGCAGCGCCGCGCCCGCCGGGTCGCGCAGCACGAAGCGGGCGACGGTGGGCGTGAGGTCGGTCCGGTCGGCGACCTGCAGGTGCAGCCGGTCAGGCACCGGGCACCCCCGTCACGCCGTCGCCCACGGCGAGCTCGCCGTCGGACAGGACCTGGACGTAGAACCCCACGACCTCGTGCCCGTAGGTACGCGAGAGCAGCTGGGGGACGGGCAGGTCCCGCCGCCCCGTGCCGGGCTCGACCTCCGTGGCGGCGCAGCGCACGGTCGTCGTGGCCCCCCGCACTCGGACGCCGCCGAGGGTGAACTCGCGGCCGACGAGGTCGAACTCGGCCCACGGCTCCAGGCCCTCGACGTGGACGTTGCCGCGGAAGCGCAGCGGGTCGACGGGGGCGCCGACGCGCTCGGCGAGGTCGCGCACCGAGGCGAGGTTGACCACGGAGACGTACTCCATCTCCTCGTCGCCGGCGTGCGCGGTGTCGGTGAACCGGCGGCCCTCGTCGCGGGCGACGACGGGTTCGGTGCCCGGCGGCAGGTCCAGGACGCGGGCGTAGAAGGCGCGCACCGCGGCCAGCCCCTCCTCGGTGCCCAGGTCGGCGGTCAGGACCCGGTGGCCCCGGACGTCGACGGTGAACACCCCGGTCGCGGTGTCGAGGTGGGTGCTCAGCGCGGCGAGGCGCTCCTCGGCGACCAGGACGAAGTACTCGCGCTTGGACACGCCGTGCCGCATCCCCGGGACGTACGCGCCGCCGGGGCGGGCCAGGGCGAGGGTCCGGTCGTGCGGGACGCCGCGACCGGCGGTGAGGCCCACGCGGTCCAGGGGCTGAGCGCTCATGCCCTTGACCGGGTAGACGAACAGGCCGTCGACGTGCGCGCTCACGCGGTGATCGTACGGGCCGCTCCCGGGGTGGTCAGCGTCCCCGGGACCCCGTAGGTTCCGTCGCATGACGCTCGTTCCGTACACCGCCGGGGAGAAGCCGAGCCTGGTGGCCAGCCTGCAGCGTCACCGCGAGGCCGTCCTGTGGAAGCTGGAGGGCCTCGACGACGAGCAGCTGCGCCGCCAGGTCGTCGGCTCGGGGGCCACCCTCCTCGGCACCGTGAAGCACCTGGCCCACCTCGAGTACGGCTGGTTCTGCTCCACGTTCGGCCGCCCCGGCGACGAGATCCCCGCCGCCGTCCTGGACGAGGACCCGCGGGCCGACTGGCGCATCCACCCGTGGGAGACCACCGAGGGCGTCCTGGCCTACTACGAGCGGGCCCGCGCCGCGGCCGACGAGGCGATCCGGGAGCTGAAGACCACCGAGCGGGGCACCGCCGGGAACGGCGCGACGGTCACGCTGCGCTGGGTGCTGATCCGCGCGATCGAGGAGACGGCCCGGCACGCCGGGCACGTCGACGTCCTGCGCGAGCTCGTCGACGGCCGCACCGGCGACCACCGCGAGGACCCCGCTCCCACCCGGTGATCCGGGACCGGGGCCCGCGGGGGGCTTGAGTTCCGGGACCGGGACGCCGATGGCTGGGTGTGGCCATCTCGTTGCGTCCCCGCTCGCTGCGCTCCCAGCTCCTGCTGCCGGGCGTCGGTGCCGTCGTCGTCACCGCCGGGCTCATGAGCGCCCTGTCGGCGCTGCAGGTCGGCGACCTCTCCCGGGACACCGCCGCCGACGTGCGGGCGATGTCCGAGCAGTCCCTGCACGACGCCGGCACCCAGGTCCAGACCACCGTGTCGACCCAGGCCGCCGCGGTGCAGGCGATGCTGGACTCCAACCTGCGGGTGACCACCGACCGCCTCACCCAGCTCGGCGCGGCCGCGGTCGACCCCGCCGAGACCGCGACCTGGACGGCCACCAACCAGGTCACCAAGGACAAGACGACGGTCACCCTGCCGCGGCTGGAGTTCGGCGGCACCTGGCTGGGCCAGCAGGGCGACCCCGCCGCGACCGTGCCCGGCATGGACGACGCCGCGCGCCTGACCGGCGCCGCCACCACCGTCTTCCAGAAGATGGACGACACCGGGGCCATGCTGCGGGTCGCCACGAACGTCGTCGGGGCCAGCGGTTCCCGCAACATCGGCACCTACATCCCCGCCGTCAACGCCGACGGCAGCGCCAACGCCGTCGTGAAGGCCCTCGCGGCCGGGGAGACGTACCACGGCACCGCGGTCGTCGCCGACCGGCCCTACGTCACCGTCTACGAGCCGCTGAAGTCCGGCGACGAGGTCATCGGCGCCGTGTTCGTGGGGCTGCCGCAGGCCGACGTCACCGCGGAGCTGCGCGAGGCCCTCGCCGCCGCCACCGTCGGCACCTCCGGCTACTTCGCCGTGTTCTCCGACGCGGCCGCCTCCGCCGGGACCGCCGTCGTCGCCCCCGAGGGCGCCGCCGACGGCGACGCCATGATCGAGGCCACCGACGCCGACGGGAAGCCCTACGTCGCCGACCTCATCGCCGCCGCGAAGGAGCTGCCCGCCGGGGAGTTCACCACCCGCGACGTCACGCTCGCCGACGGCGCCTACACCGTCGGCGTCACCCGCTACCCCGCCTACAACTGGGTCGTCACCAGCTGGCTGCCCGACGCCGACACCGCCGTGGTCACCGACCGCGTCTCGGCCGGCGGCGCGAGCCTGGTCCGCAACACCGTCCTGGTGGGGGCGGGCGTGGCGCTGGTGATGGCCGGGGTCATCGCCGTGCTGGCCCGCACCCTGGTGCGGCGCATCGGGCGGCTCACCGACGTGCTGCGCCGCGTCGCGGCCCGCGACCTGTCGGCCCGCGCGCTGGGCGAGGGCGAGCGGCACGGCGACGACGAGATCGGGACGATGGGCGTCGCCCTGGACGAGGCCACCGGCGCGGTCCGCGACGCGCTGGTCGCGATGAGCGAGGGCGCGGCCCGGGTCACCGCGGCCGCCGGGTCCCTGGACGGGGCCAGCGACCGCCTGGCGGGGGCGGCGGAGTCCACCGCCGCCGAGATCGGGCAGGTCACCGGCGACGCCACGACGGTCTCGGCCGGGGTGCACGAGGTGTCCGACGCGGTGGAGCAGCTGCGCGCCGCGGCCGACGAGGTGTCCGCCACGACGAGCAACGTCACCGTCGTCGCCGGCGAGGCGGTCCAGCTCGCGCAGGCCGCGACCGGCACCGTCGAGCGGCTGGGCGCCAGCTCCCAGCAGATCGCCGACGTGCTGCGCACCATCACCGCCATCGCCGCGCAGACGAACCTGCTGGCGCTCAACGCGACCATCGAGGCCGCGCGCGCCGGGGAGGCCGGTGCGGGGTTCGCGGTCGTCGCCGAGGAGGTCAAGGAGCTGGCGCGGCAGACGGCGCAGGCCACCGAGGAGATCGCCCCGACGCTGACCGCCGTGCAGTCCGAGGCGGCGGCGGTGCGCGCCGACATCGCCCGCATCACCGAGACGATCGCCCACATCGACGAGCTGCAGGCCACCATCGCGGCCGCCGTCGCCGAGCAGCTGGCGACCACGACGTCGGTCAGCGGCACCCTGCACACGGCCGCGGGCCGCTCCACCGGGATCGCGGCGGCCCTGGAGGGCACCGCCGGTGCCGTGCAGGGCACGACCCACGAGGTCCGGGCCGTGCGTGGTTCGGTGGGTGAGCTCTCGGAGGTGGCGAAGGACCTGGACGCCCAGGTGCGTCAGTTCACGGTGCGCTGAGGCTGCGGGCGCCGGTCCCGCCGGCGCTGCAGCTCCAGGGTCACCGCGTACCCGTAGACGGTCAGCGCGGTGAACACCCACAGCCACAGGCACACCGCGACCGCTCCCCCGACCTGGGTGTACCCGCCGAAGGGTGCGCCCAGGTCGACGGGGATGGCCAGGAACAGCACGAAGCCCTGCAGGAAGCCGGACACGAACGCGCCGGTGGCGTACCCGCCCCACAGGCAGGCCCACCACCCGGGCCGGACCGGGCCGAGCACGCGGTAGACGTAGACCAGCACGGGTGAGACGACCAGCCAGTCGACGTTCAGCGCGACGTAGACCCCCAGCGCGGAGCCGGGCAGGCCGCTGCCGAAGAGCCGCACCAGGAACGGGGCGACCTCCAGGACCGCGAGGAAGCCGGCGGGGGCCAGCAGCAGCAGCGGCAGCGCCTTCAGCCGCACCCCCCACGCCCCCGTCCGGCCCCGCACCGCCGGCGGGGCCGGTTCGGGGTGGCGCACGCTGACGCGGGCGAAGCCCCGGCGCAGCCCCTCGCCGTAGACCGTGGCCGGGACGAGCGCGACCAGCGCGGGCACCCAGCCCACGTCGACGGCCGTCGCGGCGAGGTCGCGCACGACGGTCCCCGCGCTCTGGGCGGCCGGCAGCGCCCGGCCCACCGCGTCGGCGAGCTCGAGGACCTCGGCCGGGCCGACGACGGCGGCGAGCAGCCGGACGACGACGACGAGCGAGGGCACCAGGGCGATCGCGGCGTAGAACGTGACCCCGGCCGAGACGAGGAACAGGTCGTGGCCGTACAGCCGCGAGCGGACGTCGGCGAACAGCTCGCGCAGGAACGTCATGCGGTCGGCAGCAACCTCGTGGCGACCGGCGAGCGCGCCCCGCGGAAGGTGCGCCGGTAGGCGGTGGGGGTGGTGCCCACGAGCCGCAGGAAGTGCTGGCGGAGCATGGCGGCGGAGCCGAAGCCGCACCGGGCGGCCACCACGTCGATGCCCTGGTCGCCCTCCTCCAGCAGCAGCCGGGCCGCCGCGACGCGCCGTTCCAGCAGCCAGCGGTGCGGGGTGACGCCGGTCTCGGCGCGGAACCGGCGGGCGAACGTGCGCGGTGACATCGCCGCCGCCCGCGCCCAGGCGGCCACGTCGATCTCGGTGTGCAGGTTCCCCACGGCCCAGTCCAGGGCCGCGGCCAGCGACTCGTCGGCGCACGGGCGCACGGGCGCGTCGACGTACTGGGCCTGGCCGCCGTCGCGGTGCGGGGGCACGACCATCCGCCGGGCGATGGCCGTGGCCACCGCGGTGCCGTGGTGCTCGCGGACCAGGTGCAGCGACAGGTCGATGCCCGCGGAGGTGCCGGCGCTGGAGGCCAGCGGCCCGTCCTCGACGTACAGGACGTCGGGGACGACCTCGACGAGCGGGAAGCGGCGGGCCAGCTCGGCGGCGTACCGGTAGTGGGTGGTGGCGCGCCGGCCGTCGAGCAGGCCGGTGTGGGCGAGGGTGAAGGCGCCGCTGCAGAAGCTCGCGACGGTCGCCCCGCGGCCGGCGGCGGCGCGCAGCCGGTCGGTGAGCTGCTCGCCGGGTGCGCTGAAGTCGAGCCCGGGCGGGGTGACGATGACGAGGTCGGCCTCGTCGAGCCGGTCCAGGCGGTGCTCGGTGGTGAGGCTGAACCCGTGCCGGGAGGCGACGGGCCCGGCGTGCTCGGTGCAGACGGCGAAGCGGAACGGCGGCACGCCGTCGTCGGTGCGGTCGATGCCGAACACCTCGCAGGCCACCGAGAACTCGAACGCCGAGAACCCCGGGCCGACGACCACCGCCACGTCGTGCAGGTCCCCGCTCCTCCCCATGCGGGGCAGTCTGCCAGCCCCCGGGCGAGTTGGCAGGATCTGCGCGGACCTCGGCAGAGCTGCCACTCGTCGGGGGGTGGGCGCCCCGACGACGCTGGAGCCGTGTCCACCGATCTCACCGCCCTCGTGGTGCTGGCCGTCCTCGTGGTGCTGGCCCTGACCGCACCCCGCTTCGGCGCCGACTCCCGGACCTCGCGCGAGTGGTCCGAGGACGGCGGCGTCCCCCGCCCCGGTGCCCGCCGGCGACCGGACCCGCCGGCCGCCCCGGGGCCCGCACGACCGGACCCCGGACGACCGGACCCCGCACGACTGGACCTCGGACGACTGGACCTCAGACGACCAGACCGAGCCGGCGCAGCTCGACGGCGAGGTCGTGGGGGCTGGACGCGGCGTCCTGCGCGTCCTCCAGCGTGACGACCCCGTCCCGGACCAGCTCCACGAGGTGCTGGTCGAACGTCTGCATCCGGTAGTACTGCCCCTCCCGGATGAGGTCGGTGATGTGGTTCGTCTTGTCCGGGTCGGCGATCGCGTCCGCGATCCGGCCGGTGTTGACGCAGATCTCCATGACCACGCACCGGCCCGCCCCGTCGGCGCGGGGCACCAGGCGCTGGCAGACGATTCCGCGCAGCGACCCCGCCAGGGCCAGCCGCACCTGCTTCTGCTCGTGCGGGGGGAAGAAGTCGATGATGCGCGAGATCGTCTCGGCCGCGTCGATCGTGTGCAGGGTCGACATGACGAAGTGGCCGGTCTCGGCGGCCGACAGGGCCGCCTTCACGGTCTCCTGGTCGCGCATCTCCCCCACGAGGATCACGTCGGGGTCCTGCCGCATCGCCGCGCGCAGCGCGGTGGTGAAGTCGGCGGTGTCGAGGCGGACCTCGCGCTGGCTGATCATCGACCGGTTGTCGGTGTGCAGGACCTCGATGGGGTCCTCGATCGTGACGATGTGGCTCTCGCGCACGGTGTTGATGTGGTCGATCATCCCGGCGAGGGTGGTCGTCTTGCCCGAGCCGGTGGGGCCGGTCACCAGCAGCAGGCCGCGGTGCTCCAGCGCCAGCTGCTCGATGACCGGCGGCACGCCCAGCCCGGCCAGCGGCACCGCCTGCGCCGCCACGCGCCGCAGCACCAGGCCGACGGACCCGCGCTGGCGGAAGGCGTTGACGCGGAACCGGCCCGCGCCCTGCGGCAGGCTGTACGCGAAGTCGGCCTCGTGGGTGCGGGCGAACTCCTCGACGAGGTCGGCGCGCAGGATCTGCTCCAGCATCCGCTCGGTGACGTCGGCCGTCAGCGGCGGGGCCTGCAGGACGCGCAGCCGGCCGTCGATCCGGATCCGCGGCGGCGACCCGGCCTTGCAGTGCAGGTCGGACCCGCGCAGCTCCACCAGAGCCCGCAGGTACGGGGTGATGAGCGGCTCGGCGGCGGGCGCCACGTGCCCGGCGCTCTGCTGGGCGGCGGGACCCTGCGTGATCGTCACCCCTGCGGCATCGGGCGCCACCGGGGCGACCTTGAGCACCCCTCACCCCGTGGGACGATGGACGCCGAGATCCATCGACCACGGAGGAGGACACCATGAGCAAGCGAGGCCGCAAGCGCCGCTCGCGCAAGGGCAACGGCGCGAACCACGGCAAGCGCCCCAACGCCTGAACCGGCGCACCGGAGCGACGAAGGCCCCGGATCCTCACGGATCCGGGGCCTCGTGCGTCTGTGAGCCGCTGCGGCGGGCTCAGCGCGCGGTGACGCTCACCTCGGTGATGGACACGAGGATGCGCGCCCGCAGGGTCTGCGGCGCCTCCTCGCAGGGGCAGCCGTCCCGGATGACCTGCTTGAGCTTCTCGTCCTCGGCGAGCTGGGCCAGGCAGCTGGCGCACTCCTCCAGGTGGGCCCGCAGCTTCTCGCAGTCCAGGTCGGGCATCTCACCGTCGAGGTACTCGAACGCCCGCTCCAGCACCTCCTGGCAGTGCTTGGCCCCGTTCCGCTCGACCCCGCTCACGACGCACCTTCCTTCTGGGCGGTGGCCCCGCTGACGCCCCGGTCCACGGCGTAGTCGCGCAGCAGCTCGCGCAGCTGGCGCCGGCCGCGGTGCAGGCGGGACATCACCGTCCCGATGGGCGTGCCCATGATCTCGGCGATCTCCTTGTACGCGAACCCCTCGACGTCGGCCAGGTACACCGCCAGCCGGAAGTCCTCCGGGACCTGCTGCAGCGCCCGCTTGACGTCGGAGTCCGGCAGGTGGTCCAGCGCCTCGGTCTCGGCCGAGCGCAGCCCCCGGGAGGAGTGCGACTCGGCCCGCGCGAGCTGCCAGTCCTCGATCTCGTCGGAGTGCGCCTGCTGGGGTTCGCGCTGCTTCTTGCGGTACGTGTTGATGTACGTGTTCGTCAGGATCCGGTACAGCCACGCCTTGAGGTTGGTGCCCGGGGTGAACTGGTGGAACGCGGCGTACGCCTTCGCGAACGCGTCCTGGACCAGGTCCTCGGCGTCCGCGGGGTTGCGGGTCATGCGCAGGGCGGCGGAGTACAGCTGGTCGAGGAACGGCAGCGCATCGCGCTCGAAGCGCGCGGCCCGCTCGTCGGCGGTCTCCTGCGGAGCGACCTGCTCGGTCTGTTCGGTCATCGCGATCGAGCCTAGGCCCTGCGCGGGAGCTGCGCTCACGCGCGGACCCCGGACGTCACGGCGACCGGGCGGACCGGCGGCGCCGCGGCGCGGCGCGCGCGGCTCGACCCGCCGGGCGGGTTCGAGGGCTGGGGCGAACGGCATGTCCGGGTCAACGCGGGCGCCCCCGTCACCATTCCGTCACCCGCCGGCACCGGCCCGGCACCGGCCCGGCACCGGCTCAGGCACCGGCTCAGGCACCCAGGACCTCGCCCGTGCGCAGGTCCACCACGCCGTCCAGGTCCGCCGCCGGCACGGGGTCGAGCAGCTCCGGGCCCTGGTTGCGCACGTCGCCCACCGCGGCCGGGACCGGGTGCGCCCGCAGCGCACCCCCGAGGAAGAGGTCGCGCGGCACGGCCCCCAGCAGGGACCGCACGTCGTCGGCGTCGTCGAGGGAGGGGTCCAGCCAGGCGTCGCGCAGGTCGCGCGGGACCACCAGCGGCATCCGCTCGTGCAGCCGGTCCAGGCCCTCCTCGGCGGCCGTGGTGACGACCGCGAACGAGACCAGCCACCGGGCGGGGTCGGCCGGTGCCCTCGCCTCGTCCTTCCAGAACTCGTAGACCCCGGCCAGCGACAGCACCGACCCGTCGGCGCTCGCGACGGCGAACGGCTGCTTGCGCGGGCGGCCGTCCGCGGCGGTGGAGGCCTGCCACTCGTACCAGGCGTCGACCGGGACCAGGCAGCGGCGGGCGGTGGCGGCCGCGGCGAAGGCCGGCTTGGACAGCAGCGTCTCCACGCGGGCGTTGACCAGCGGGGCCCCGCCGGTCCCCTCCTTCGACCAGCCGGGCACCAGCCCCCACCGCAGCGCCCGCAGCGAGCGGGTCGGCGGGGCGTCCGGCTCGCCCTTGCGGAAGCGCTCCAGCACCACCGGCGGGGTCGTCGTGGGGGCGGTGTTGGTGGACAGGGTGACCGCACCCCCGCCGGCGAGGGTGTTGTCGTCGACCTCGAACTCCTCGACCAGGTCCTCGAGCTCCCGACGCAGGGCGTAGCGACCGCACACGGGGCCACCCTGCCACGCCCCGGCGACACGCCCCGGCGACACGGCCCCGCGGTCGCGGTGATCACGCCCGTGCGGTAGGCAACTCCCATGACTGTGGTGCGACGAGTGGCCCGCCCGATGCTCGCGGCGATCTTCATCAAGAACGGCATCGACCAGGTCCGGCACGCCGGGGACCTCGCCCCGTCGGCCGAGCCGCTGGTGCACCGCGTGGCCGGCCCGCTGCGCCTGCCCGACGACCCGGTGCTGCTGGTCCGCCTCAACGGCGCGGCGATGGCCGGCGCCGGGGTGCTGTTCGCCCTGGGCCGGGCCCCGCGGCTGGCCGCCACCGTCCTGGCCGCCACCGCGGCGCCCAGCGCGTACGTGAACCACCCCTTCTGGTCCGAGAAGGACCCCGCGGTGCGCCGGGAGGTCCTCGACGACTTCCTCACCGACCTCGGCCTGCTCGGCGGGGCCCTGCTGGCCTCGGTCGACACCGCCGGCAAGCCCGGGGCGCTGTGGCGGGGCAAGCGCGCCGGCCGGGACGCCAAGCGGCTGGCCCACCTCGCCGCCCGCGAGGCCGTCCACGCCGCCGAGCTCGGCAAGAAGGACGTCCAGCTGGCCGCCGCCAAGATCGGCTGACGCTCCCCGCCGCCGCCCCGACCACCGTTCGACCCGTGTCCGGGGCGGCTGCGAGGATGCCTCCCGTGACTCCGAACGATCCGTCCAGCGCACCGTCCAGACCGGCTCCGGACCAGGAGCTGTGGGCCGCCCCGACCGCGGCCGGCCCCCTGGACGCCGTGGTCGCGGTGCCGGGCTCGAAGTCGCTGACGAACCGCTACCTCGTGGTGGCCGCGCTGGCCGGGCGCCCCTCGCTGCTGCGCGCTCCGCTGGTCTCGCGGGACACGCTGCTGATGGCCGACGCGCTGCGCCAGCTCGGGGCGGACGTCGTCGAGGGCGCCGCCGAGGGCGTGGGCGCCGGCGACTGGGTGGTGCGGCCCGGCCCCGTCACCGGCGGCTCGCGGATCGACTGCGGCCTGGCCGGGACCGTCATGCGCTTCCTGCCGCCGGTCGCCGCGCTGGCCGACTCCCCCGTGGAGTTCGACGGCGACGACCGCGCCCGCGAGCGCCCCATGCGTGCCGTGCTCGACGCGGTCCGCCAGCTCGGCGCCGTCGTGGACGACGGCGGGCGCGGTCTGCTGCCGTTCAGCGTGCGCGGCCCCGCCGGCGGGCTGCGCGGCGGCACGGTCCGCATCGACGCCTCGGCCTCCAGCCAGTTCGTCAGCGCGCTGCTGCTGGTCGGCGCCCGCACCCGCGAGGGGCTGGAGGTCGTCCACGACGGCCCGCCGGTGCCGAGCCTGCCGCACATCCGGATGACCGTGGAGGTGCTGCGGGACGCCGGCGTCCTGGTCGACGACTCCACCCCGGGCCGCTGGTTCGTCGAGGCCGGGGAGATCAACCCCCTCGACGTCCACGTGGAGCCCGACCTGTCGAACGCCGGGCCCTTCCTGGCCGCGGCCGCCGCGGTCGGCGGCCGGGTGCGGGTGCCGGGCTGGCCGCAGTCGACGACCCAGGCCGGTGACGTGCTGCGCGACGTGCTGGACCAGATGGGCGCGGAGGTGACCCTGGACCGCGACGGCCTGCTCGTGGAGGGCACCGGTGAGCTGTACGGCGTGGACCTGGACCTGCACGAGGCCGGTGAGCTGGCGCCGGTGATCACGGCGCTGGCGGCGCTGGCCTCCTCCCCCACGCGGCTGCGCGGCGTCGCGCACCTGCGCGGGCACGAGACCGACCGGCTCAAGGCGCTGGTGACGGAGGTCAACGCGCTGGGGGGCCGGGCCGAGGAGACCGCCGACGGCCTGCTGGTGCACCCGCAGGCCCTGCACGGCGGGGTCTTCCGCACCTACGCCGACCACCGGATGGCGACCGCGGGCGCCGTGCTGGGCCTGCGCGTGGAGGGCGTGCTGGTGGAGGACGTCGCCACGACCGCCAAGACGCTGCCCGACTTCCCCGGGATGTGGGCCGCGATGCTGGCGGGGGTCGGCGCCTGAGCCCGCGGCAGCGCGGTCCCGTCGGGCGCTTCGACGAGGACGACGTCCGGATCCGGCCCAACCGGCGCGGGTCCCGGCCGCGCACCAAGGACCGCCCGGCGCACGCCGACGCCGTCGAGGCCTTCGTCGTGGCCGTGGACCGGGGCCGGTCCACCTGCCTGGTCGGGGAGGGCACGGCGCAGCAGCGCGTGGTGACGGCCATGCGGGCCCGCGAGCTGGGCCGCACGGGGGTCGTCGTGGGTGACCGGGTGGGGCTGGTCGGCGACGTGTCGGGCACGACCGACACGCTGGCCCGCATCGTCCGGATCGAGGAGCGGCGCACGAAGCTGCGCCGCTCCGCCGACGACACCGACCCGATCGAGCGGGTCGTGGTCGCCAACGCCGACCTGCTCGTGGTGGTGACGGCGGTGGCGAACCCCGAACCGCGCTCCCGGCTGGTGGACCGCTGCCTGGTGGCGGCCTACGACGCGGGCATGCAGCCGCTGCTGTGCCTGACAAAGGGCGACCTGCGGCCGGCGGCGGAGGTGCTGGACACGTGGGCCCCGCTGGGGCTGGACGCGGTGGTCACCTCCCGCGGGCCGGAGGGGCTGGTCGGCCTGGAGGAGGTGCGCGAGCGCCTGGCCGGGCGCACCACCGTCCTCGTGGGGCACTCCGGGGTTGGCAAGTCGACGCTGGTCAACGCGCTGGTCCCCGACGCCGGGCGGGCCACCGGCCACGTCAACGCGGTCACCGGCCGGGGCCGGCACACCTCGACGTCGATGGCGGCGCTGGCGCTGCCCGGGGGCGGCTGGGTCATCGACACCCCGGGCGTGCGCTCCTTCGGGCTGGCCCACGTCGACCCGGAGGCGGTGCTGCGCGCGTTCCCGGACCTCCTGCCGGGCGAGGGGGGCTGCCCGCGCGGGTGCACGCACGACGAGCCCGACTGCGGCCTCGACGCCTGGGTGGGGTCGGGGCGGGCCGGGGCGGCCGGGGCGGCCCGGCTGGAGTCCTTCCGCCGGCTGCTGAGCGCGCGCCGCGGCGCCGGTGAGGACCCCGGCCCGGACGAGCAGCGCCCGCCGCGGTGAGGCGCCGGTCCCCGCGGACGGCCCCCGCCCGGATGCCCACTGGCCGTGGATCACTGATGCCCTAGGGTGACCGTCGGTCCGGTCAGGAACGAGGGGACGGCGGCTGATGGCGGAATCGCGTCCCACCCGTCCCGGTGCACCGACCGTCCCCGGCCGGGGCGTCGTCCCCGGTCCCGCGCCCGCCCCCGGTCCCCTGGCCGGCCCCGAGCCGCCCTGGACGGTGCTGCGCGAGCTGGGTCGCGGCGCGGGCTCGATCGTCCACCTCGCCGTGCGCGGGGACCGGGAGTACGCCGTCAAGCGGCAGCGCCCCGGGGCGTCCCCGGCCGAGCAGGCCGAGGGCGAGCGCACCCTGCGCCGCGAGGCCGCCCTGCTGGCCAGCGTCCACCACCCCGGCCTGACCCGCGTCCACGCGGTCGCCGAGGTCGGCGGCCGGCTCGGCATCGTCATGGACGCCCACGACGGCACGTCCCTGGCGGACCTGCTGCACTCCCCGCCCCCGCGCGGCGGGGACCCGGCGACCGGGGAGCTGCCCGCGGGCCTGCTGTCGGTGACCACCACGGTGCGCCTGGTCGTCGACGTGTGCGACGCCCTGCACGCCCTGCACGCCTCCGGCCTGGTGCACCGCGACGTCAAGCCCGCCAACGTCCTGGTGACCCGCTCCGGGCGCGGCGTCCTGGTCGACCTCGGCGTCGCGCACCTGGACACCGGGTCCCCCACCCGCCCCGCCCGGCCCACCCGCCCCGACGGGCCCGAGCGCCGCCGCGACGACCCCCGCGGCCCGGCCGGGGACGCCACCGACGCCGAGGCGGGCGCCCTGCTGTACCGGTCCCCGGAGCAGGCCGGGGTCGTCCGCAGCCCCGTCGACCACCGCTCGGACCTGTACTCGGTGGGCGCGCTGCTGCTGGAGTGCCTGACCGGGCGCACCCCGGTGGAGGGCGCCGACGCCGCCCAGGTCCGCCGCCGCCTGGCCCGGCTGCAGCCGCTGGACCCGGACGTCCTCGGCCCGGGCGTCCCCCGCCCGCTGGCCCTGCTGGTGCGCCGGCTGCTGGCGCTGGACCCCGAGGACCGGCCCGGCGACGCCGCCGCGGTCGCCGACGAGCTGAGCCGCGCCGTCGCGGACACCGCCCCCGACGTCGCCCTGGGCCGGCGCAGCTGGACGGACCCGACCGAGGGCCCGCTGCTCGAGCGCGGCCGGCAGTGCGCCCTGCTCGACGCGGCGTGGGACGGCGCCCGCGCGGGGTCCGGCGGCGTCGTCGTCGTGCGCGGGGCCGCCGGCTCCGGGCGCAGCGCGCTGGTGGACCGCTCGCGCCGCCGGGCCGCGGCCCAGGGGGCGGCGACGGTCGTCCTGGACACCACCCGGTCCCCGAGCTCGCCGCTGAGCGCGCTGCGGCGGGCGATGTCGGCCGGGGGCCTGACCCCGGCCGAGCCGGGGCACGACCCGTCGCCGGACCCCGACGACCCGCGCCCGCAGACCCTGGCCGAGGAGCTGATCCAGCACGCCGCCCGCACCGGCCCGCTGCTGGTGGTGCTCGACGACACCGAGCACGCCGACGCCTCCACCCT
Organism: Kineococcus rugosus; assembly: GCF_050871975.1. Lineage (NCBI taxonomy): Bacteria > Bacillati > Actinomycetota > Actinomycetes > Kineosporiales > Kineosporiaceae > Kineococcus > Kineococcus rugosus. Next base: position 91,114 of record NZ_JBJLSJ010000019.1, read on the forward strand.
GGCGGTGCTGCGCCGGGTCGCGGGCGAGTGCGCGGACCTGCCGCTGCTGCTGGTCCTGGTCGACCGGGCCCCCTCGGGAGCCGACGACCCCGGGACCGCCGACGGGCTGGACACCGCCGGCGCCCTCGTCCTGGACGTCCCCCCGCTCTCGGACGCCGCCGCCCGCGCGGTCGTGCGCCGGCGGCTGCCCGGCGCGGTGGTCACCGACTCGGTCGCCACGGCGCTGGTCTCGCGCGCGGCGGGCAACCCCGGGGCCCTGCTGGCCCTGCTGACCACCCTGCTCGACGGCGGCGGCCTGCTGCCCGACTGGGGGCACTGGCGGCTGGAGCACGCCGCGCTGGAAGCGGTGCCGGTGGCGCCGCGGCTGCTGACGGCGCTGCTGCGCCGGGTGGACGACCTCGCGCCCCGGCACCGCGAGGTGCTGCGGCTGGCCGCGGCCTGCGGCCGCTCGGTGGACGACCACCTGGTGCTGCGGGCCGCCGTCCCGCAGCTGGACCCCGAGGACGTGCACGCGGGGCTGGCCGCGGGGGTGGCGGCCCGGCTGCTGCGGCCCCTGCCGCACGGCCGGCACGAGTTCCTGCACCAGCAGGTCGTCGACGCCGTCCTGGACGGCGTGGAGCAGGTCGAGCGCCGGGCGCTGCACGCCCGGCTGGCGCGGGTGCTGCGGGCCGACACCCGCGCCGGCGTCGACGACGGCGACCGCGACGCGCTGTTCGCCTGCGCGCACCAGCACCTGCGCGCCGGGGACGCGGTGGCGCCCGGCGACGTCGTCGACGCCTGCGCGCTCGCCGGGGTGGAGGCGGCCCGGCGCTCGGCGCCGGAGGAGGCGGTGGCGCTGCTGACGCAGGCCGTCGGTGCGGCCGAGGCGGCCGGTCTGGAGCTGGACCCGCGGCTGCGGCGGCTGCTGGCGGCGTGCCTGGCCCGGCAGGGCCGGCACGCCGAGGCCCACGGCCACCTCGGGCAGCTGCTCGGCGCGGCCGGCGGGCCGGTGGAGCGGGCGGTCGTGCTCGGCGAGATCGCCGTCCTGCACCGGCACGAGCGGGCGGCCGCCGCCCCGGACCGCGCCGGGGCCGCCGCGGCCGAGGGCCTGGCGGTCCTGGGCACCGCCCGCCCGGCCCGGTGGCCGGGGTGGGTGGCCACCACGCTGGTCTCGCTGCTGGCGCTGGCGGGCGCGGTCGCCGGGCACGGCCGCCGGCGGGCCAGCCGGCACCGGCTGGACTCCCCGCGCGAGGTCGAGCGCTCCACCCTGGAGGGGGCGCGCGCGGTGCTGCTGCGGGAGGCCGCCGCGGCCGACCTGGAGCGGGGGCGTCCCCTCGCGGGCGCGCCGGCGGCGCTGGCCGCGTGGGCGCACGCCCTGCGGGCCCGGCGGGCGGACCTGGCCCGCGACGCGCGGTGGGCGCTGCGGGCGGCGCTGGCGCAGGCCCTGACGGGCCGCGCGACGCTGCTGCCCGTCCGGCTGCCGGGCACGGCCGGCCTGGTGGGCCGGCCGCTGACCGCCCCCGGCGCGCGCGAGGTGGAGACCGACCCGGGGGTCCTGGCCTCCCTGCGGCTGGCCCGGGGCCTGCGCCGGCTGGGGTCCGGCGGGACGTGGCGGGCGGTGGCCGAGGTGCTGGAGGAGGACGGCCAGTGGCTGGACCTGCCCGCGTACGTCGTCGGCACGCAGGCGGTGGCGGTCGAGCGGCTGGCCGCCGGGCACGTCGCGACCGCCGCCGCCTGGCACGCCCGGGCGGTGCGCCGGGTCCCCGAGGGCGGCACCGTCCCGGCCGGGCTGGACCTGCTGCGCAGCGCGCTGCTGGGCGCGAAGGGCCGGCCGGGCGAGGCCGGTGACGTGCTGGAGGCGGTGCGCCGCGACGGCGGCGGCGGCAGCGGCGGGGACGACGGCGGGGACGACGGCGCGCCCTCGGGGCACGGGTGGCAGGTGCTGCTGGCCACCGCGAACTGGCTGGTCCAGCAGGGCGACCTCACCGAGCGGTTCGACCACCTCGCCGGGCAGGTGCTCGCGGCGGCCCGCCGGACGCGCCCACGCGGTGCGCCGGAGGCCGGGTGGACGCTCGTGCTCGTCGTGTGCGGGCGGCTGGCGCAGCTGCGCGCGGCCGTCGACGTCGGCGATCCCGCCGGGGTCCGGGCGGGCCGGGAGGCGCTGCGGGAGGCGCTGCGGGCGCTGCACCGGGTGCTGCGCCGGGCGCCCGGCCGCCCCGGTGGCGCCGTCCAGCGGGCGGTGGTCGACGCCGTGCGCGCCGACGCGCTGCACCGGCTGGGGGCGCGGCGGCGGGCCCGGTTCCTGCTGCGCCGCGCCGAGGTCCGCGCGGCGCGCCTGGACGCCCCGCTGCTGGGCCACCACCTCCTGCTGCTGCGGGCCGAGCGGCTGGAGGAGGCCGGCGCGGGCCCGGACGCCGACCGGCTGCGCTGGATGGCGGCGGCGCTGGCCGAGCGGCAGGGCTGGGTCCCGCTGGTCCAGCGCGGGCGCGGCGGCACCGGCGCGGGCCGGGCGCCGGTGGGCGGGCAGCCCGCGGGCCGGGCCTCGTGGACCCCGGCCCCGGGCCGGCGGCGCCGGCTGCTGTCGGCGATGCGCGACGTGGGCAACGCCGCGCAGGTGCTGGACCCGCAGGACGTGGTGCGCCTGGCCCTGGACCAGGCGTGCGAGGTGCTGGGCGCCGACCGCGCGGTCCTGGCCGTCCTGGACGGCGAGGACGAGCTGGTGGTGTTCGCCGGGCGGACCCGCACGGGCACGGACCTGCCGGCGACGACGGCCGTCGACCCGGCGGCGGCGCGGGCGGCCCGCACGGGCCGCCCGGTCCTGCGGGGCGCGCTGGAGGCCGCCCCCGGCCCGGGTCCCGCGGTGGGCGGGCCGGGCCCGCACGAGGTGGCGCGCAGCGTCGTGGCCGTGCCGCTGCTGGTGCGCGGGCGCCGCACGGGGGTGCTGTCGGCGGCCAGCACGGTGGCGCAGGGGGCGTTCGGCCGTGGCGACGTGGAGCTGCTGCAGCTGATCGCCGGTCAGGTCGCCGCGTCGCTGGAGACCGCCCGCGCCGCGCGGCTGGAGATCGAGGTCCACGGCGCGCAGCGCGAGCGGGACCTCGCCGAGGCGGTCCGCCGGGTCACCGAGGAGGTCTCCGGCAGCCTGGACCTGGCCACGGTGCGCCGTCGGCTGCTGCGCTCGGCGCTGGCCGAGCTGGGCGGGCGGCGCGGGGCCCTGGTCCCGGTGGCGGTGCGGGCGCCGCGCGACGTCGACCCGCCCGCCCTGGTCACCGCGGCGGACGCCGCGACGGTCCGGGAGCTGGCCTGGAACCGCGACTGGGAGGGCGAACCGGACTGCGCGCGCCTGCTGGAGAGCGCGCACGCGGTGCACGGCGACGGCCCGCTGCCGGCGCGGCTGGCGGGGCTGCTGGGGCTGGCCGGGGACCGGCCGCCGGGCGCGGGGCGGGACGAGGCGCAGTGGCTGGTGGTGCCGCTGAAGGACCGGACGGGTCTGGTCGCGGAGGCGCTGGTGCTGACCGGCGGGGCCGACGGGCCGCGGGCGCGCGCCCACGTCGCCGAGGCGCTGGCCGCCCCGGCGGCGATCGGCCTGGAGAACGCGCGGCTGTTCGCGCAGGTCGAGCACCTGGCCCGGACCGACTCCCTGACGGGCGTCGCGACGCGCGGGCACCTGCTGCGGCTGGGTGAGCAGCGGGTGCGCCGGGCCGTCCTGGGCCGGCCGGTGGCGGTGGTCATGGTGGACGTCGACCACTTCAAGGCCGTCAACGACACCTACGGCCACGCGGCCGGCGACGAGGTGCTGGCGGCGGTGGCCCGCCGGTTGCAGCACGAGACGCGCGGGAGCGACGTGCTGGGCCGCTACGGCGGGGAGGAGTTCGCGCTGGTGGTGACCAGCCCGGGCCCGGAGGAGGGGCACGGCCCGCTGGACGTGCGGGAGGTGGCGGAGCGGTTGCGGCAGAGCGTGCGCCGCACCCCCGTGGAGGTGCGCGGGCAGCAGCTGCGGGTCACGGTCAGCGTGGGGGTGGCGGTGCTGGCCGACGGGGAGGGGCTGTCCGACGTCCTGGCCCGCGCCGACGCGGCCCTGTACCGGGCCAAGGCGGGCGGTCGCGACGTCGTGGTGGTGGCGGACTGACGTCCGGGGCTCAGAGCAGCGTCGACCAGTAGGACCAGAACTTCGTGGCGATCATGGCCAGCACGGCGGCGAAGCTGAGGACGACGAGCAGCCCCCGGTAGTCGACCAGGACCAGCGCGGCCCGGCGCAGCCGGGCGGGCACGGGCACCAGCCCGCGGTCGAGGCCGTCGGCCAGGCTCGTCCAGAACGTGGGGATGACGACGGCCCACACGACCATGCAGTACGGGCACAGGGCGTGGATGGAGTACAGGCTCTGGCTGATGAGCCAGCCGACGAAGACCACCCCGACGGTGATCCCGGCGAGGTAGGTGCGCTCGACCCAGCGCGGCAGCGCGACGCGGGACAGGACGAGGGCGCCGAGGAAGGTGGAGACGGCGAAGGCCGCGATGCCCAGCAGCGGGTTGGGGAAGCCGAGCAGCGCCGCCTGGGGGGTCTGCATGACGCTGCCGCAGGACAGGACGGGGTTGAGGCTGCAGCTGGGCACGTAGGCCGGGTCCTGGAGGAGCCGGATGCGCTCGACGGTGAGGGTGAAGGCCGCGACGAAGCCCAGGAGGCCGCCGAGCAGGAGCAGCAGCCCGCGGGCGCGGGGGCCGACGGGGATCGCCGACAGGTGCCCGGTGGGCACGTCCCCGGGCAGGTCGTCCAGGTGCTCGTCGTCGTGGGTGCGGTCGGTCGTTCCGGCCATCTCGTCCTCCCTCGCCGCACCGGCCGCCCGCCGCGGGCGCCGGCCGGGGCGCTCCCACCCCGTCCCCAGCATCCTCGACGTGCCTGGGCGTCGGCTGAACGGGCCGTTGGTCCCGGTCCCCGGGATCGGGCGGGCGCGGGGGGTAGGTTCGCCGGGTGCCCTACCCCCGCAGCTCCTCCGCCCCCGCCCCCGCCGACGGCGCCCGGCCCCGCTACGACGACGACCTGCGGCTGGCGCACGTCATCGCCGACCAGGTCGACGGCCTGACGACGGACCGCTTCAAGGCGGTCGACCTGGCGGTGGAGACCAAGCCGGACCTGACCCCCGTCAGCGACGCCGACCGCACGGCCGAGGAGCTGATCCGCGGGCAGCTGAAGCGGACCCGCCCGCGCGACGCGGTGCTGGGCGAGGAGTTCGGGCTGGTCGGGCACGGGTCGCGGCAGTGGGTGGTGGACCCGATCGACGGCACGAAGAACTTCGTCCGCGGCGTGCCGGTGTGGGCCACGCTCATCGCGCTGCTGGAGGACGGCGAGCCCGTGGTGGGGCTGGTCTCGGCCCCGGCGCTGGGCAAGCGCTGGTGGGCCGCGACGGGCTCGGGCGCCTGGACGGGCCGCAGCCTGTCGTCGGCGACGCGGATGTCGGTCAGCTCGGTGTCGTCGCTGGAGGACGCCTCGTTCGCCTACTCCTCCCTGGGGGGCTGGGAGGCCGCCGGCGTCCTGGACGGGTTCCTGGAGCTGACGCGGACGGTGTGGCGCACCCGCGGCTTCGGCGACTTCTGGTCGTACATGCTGCTGGCCGAGGGGGCCGTCGACGTGGCCGCCGAGCCGGAGCTGGCGCTGCACGACATGGCGGCCCTGGTGCCGATCGTCACCGAGGCCGGGGGGCGCTTCACCTCCCGCGCCGGGGTCGACGGCCCGCACGGCGGCGACGCGGTGGCCAGCAACGGGCTGCTGCACGAGGCCGCGCTGCGGTTCCTGGGGACCCCCGCGCAGCCGTGAGCCGCCCGTCCCCGGCCGTGGTCACCGACCCCCGCGAGCGCCGGCTGCTGGTGTGGGAGGTCGTGGCGGTCTTCGCCGTCTCCCTCGGGATGAGCGGGGTCCGCGCCCTGGTGAGGTTCGTCGGCATCCTCACCGCGCCGGAGGCGATCAACGCGCAGACCTCGACGGTCCTGGGCAGCTACGCCCCGGACCGGCCCTGGCTGGACCTGTCGCTGCAGCTGGTCTCGGTCGCCTCCGGGCTGGCCCCGGTGCTGCTGGTCGGCTACCTGATGGCCCGCGGCGGGGAGTCGCTGCGGACGCTGGGGTTCGACGGCCGCCGGTTCGGGCGGAACGCGCTGGCCGGGCTGGGGCTGGCCGCGGTCATCGGCGGGTGCGGCCTGGTGCTGTACCTGGGGGCGGTGGCGGCGGGGGTCAACACGAACGTGGCGGCCTCGACGCTGCCGGACGTGTGGTGGGCGGTCCCGGTGCAGGTGCTGGCCGCGGCCGAGAACGGGGTGCTGGAGGAGGTCCTCGTCGCGGGGTACCTGCTGCACCGCCTGTCGCAGCTGGGGTTCCGCTGGTTCCCGGCGCTGCTGGTGAGCGCGCTGCTGCGCGGTTCCTACCACCTGTACCAGGGGGTGGGGGGTTTCGTGGGGAACGTGGCGATGGGCCTGGTGTTCGGCTGGGTGTACCAGCGGTGGGGGCGGACGATGCCGCTGGTGGTGGCGCACACGGCGATCGACGTGGTGGCGTTCGTGGGGTACGCGGCGCTGGTGGGGAAGGTGGACTGGCTGCCGGGGTGAGGGAGCGGTGCAGATCGGCCGGGGGCCGGGCCCCGGGCCTGCCGGACGGGCCGGCTGCGCCTACCGTGGCTCGGGACCGCAGGACGTCGATGTCCGTACTCGATCCCTGAGGAGCCCTCCCCCGTGACCATCAGCACCTCCGTCTGGCTCACCGTCGGCGCGACCGTCCTGGCGGCGGTCCTGGCCGCCGGGGTCGGTGAGCTCGTCGCCCTGGGCGTGCGCCGGCTGGGCCGCACGCACGAGATCCTCGCGACGCTGGCCCAGCGGGGCCGGCGCCCGCTGGCCGGTCTGCTCGGCACGCTGGCGGCGACCGTGGCCCTGCACGTCGGGACCGCTCCGGCGGACTGGCGCGAACCGACCCTGACCGTGCTGGGCCTGCTGGCCGTGGCGTTCGGCGCGGGCCTGGCGGTCGTCGCCGCGAACGTGGTGCAGGACGTCCTGCTGCTGCGCTACCGCATCGACGTGGCCGACAACCGGCGCCAGCGCCAGCGCCGCACGCAGGTCCAGCTGGTCAAGCGGGTCGTGGTGGCGCTGATCGTGGTCGTGGCGGCCGCGGCGATGCTGCTGACGATCCCGGGGGCCCGCGGGGTGGGCACGAGCGTCCTGGCCTCGGCGGGGTTGCTCTCGGTGGTGGCCGGGCTCGCGGCGCAGACGTCGCTGTCGAACGTGTTCGCGGGTCTGCAGATCGCCTTCACCGACGGGATCCGGGTGGACGACGTGGTGGTGGTCGAGGAGGAGTGGGGGAACATCGAGGACATCACCCTCACGTACGTCGTGGTCCGGTTGTGGGACCAGCGGCGGCTGATCCTGCCGTCGACGTACTTCACGACGACGCCGTTCGCGAACTGGACGCGCAACTCCTCCGACATCATCGGGACGGTCGACTTCGAGACGGACTGGACGACCCCGGTCGAGGAGTTGCGTTCGCACGCGGAGGGTTTCGTGCGCGACCACCCGCTGTGGAACGGGCAGACGTTCGCCCTGCAGGTGACGGACGCGAAGAACTCGGTGCTGAGCTTCCGGGTGCTGGTGAGCGCGAACTCCGGCGGGGAGCTGTTCGACCTGCGCTGCGCGGTGCGCGAGGAACTCGTGGGCGTGCTGCGCCGGGACCACCCGGGCGCGCTGCCGCGGGTGCGGGTGGAGACCCCGGCGCCGGTGGTGAGCCTGCCGCACCAGGGCAGCCGGGTGTGACTCACGTCTCACCGGCGCCCGCCGGCGTGCGTCTCAAGGCGGTACCTGGTACCGGTCGAAGAACAGGCACGTGCCTGTTTCCTCCCTTCTCCCCCTGCTCGGTCTCCTCGCCGCCGGTCTCGGCGTCCTCACCGGGGTGCCGCAGGTCCTGCGCCTGCTGAAGGACCCCGACGCCACCGGCCTGTCCTACTCCTCCGCCGTCCTGGGCGTCCTGTCCGCCGGGACCTGGCTGAGCTACGGCGTCGCGCTGCGCGACCCCGCGCAGCTGGTCGCGAACGTGCCGGGCCTGGCGTGCGCGGTCGTCACCGTCGTCCTCGCCGCCCGCCGCCTGGGGCTGCGGCTGTCGACCGCCGCGGTCGCCGTCGCGGCCTGGACCCCGGTCGTGGTGGCCGCCTTCGCCGTCGGCGGCGCCGCCGCGGCCGGCGCGCTCGGCACCGCGGTGTCGCTGGTGAAGATGCTGCCGCAGATCCGCACCGTGGTGCGCCGCGAGCCGCTGCACGGCCTGGCCCCGGCCACCTTCGTCCTCACCCAGGTCTCGGCGGCGCTGTGGACGGTCTACGGCCTCGCCCTCGGCCAGGTCTCGGTGGTCGTGTGCTCGGCCGTCACCGTCGTCCTGGCCGGGGTGGTCCTGTCCCGCCGCTGCCCGCCGGCCGAGGTCGTCCGTGCGCTGCACCGGGGCCGCTTCGGCGTCCCGGGCCGGTTGCTGGTGCGCCCGCTGGTCCTGGCCCGCCGGGCCACCCTCACGCTGGCGGCCTGAGACCGCGGGGGGGGGGGGGGGGGGGGGGGGGGGGGGGGGGGGCGGGGGGGGGGGGGGGGGGGGGGGGGGGCGGAGGGGGCGGGGGGGGGGGG